>JBDKTH010000350.1:0-10416 GCA_039680305.1 Thermoguttaceae bacterium
GCTGTGGCTACGGTGGCTACGGCTGGGGCGGCTATGGTTGCGGCTACGGTGGCTGGGGCGGCTCTGACTGTGGCTATGGTGGCTACGGCATGGTCGGCTACGGCGGCTCCGGCGGCTACGGTGGCTATGACTGTGGCTATGGTGGCTACAGCATGGTCGGCTATGGCGGCTGCGACTACAGCGCCTGTGGCTACGGCACGGTCGGTTACGGCACGGTTGGCTACGACGGCTGCGCAGCGCCCGTCGTCACCAACGGCTACGGCGGCCAAGCGGCTCCTTGCGTCGAGCAGCCGCAAGGGGTACAGCCCCCGCAACAGCCGCAACAGCCCGGAAATGGGGCTCCGCCTCCACCTCCGCAACAACCGCAGCAGCAACCGCCGCAACAGCAACAACCACCACCGCAACAACAGCAGCCTCCCCCGCAACCCCCGCAGCCGCCGCAACAGCAGCCACAACCCAAGTCGTAAGGACAACGGGTTCCTGCTGATCGCGTGCTGACTGCCCGGTGTGCGGATCAACCGACTGCTTGCGAAGCACCTAGGCTCCGACGCAACTTTTTCCGGCGTTGGAGCCTCTTCCTTTTCTTGCGTGTCGGCCGCTGGTCACGTCGCCCGCTCGTTGGTCACGGTCGGTTTTGGCGGTCGGGCTTCGTTGGCCGCCCCCACCGGGCACCCGACGGCCCGTTCCAACTCGGCCAGTCGACGGAAATACTGAGCGATCGCCTGGTAGTATCGTTCCCGTTGATTGTGATACTGCCGTTCGGCTTCCAGGAGACGGAGGAAATCGATGCGTCCGGTCTGGTAATTCACGCGGGCTGCCTCGAGGGCTTCGTCGGCGGCAGGCAGAATCCGTTTGGTGTAGAAGCCGACGATCTCGTGGCCCTGGGCGACCCGTTCCCGGGCCGCTTGAACGTCGAACTGGACTTCGTCCACGCGCCGCTGGTATTCGGCCCGCTGTTGCTGGATCCGCCATTGCGACTCGCGCACGGCCGCGTTGCGGCGTTCGTGCCGGATGGGAATATTGAGGTTCATTCCCACCATCGGCCGCATGCGCTCGTCTTCCATGGTCGCATCGTAGCGGGAGACGACCTCGAGGTCCGGATGGTACTCTTTGCAGGCCAAAGCCAGGCCGGCCTCCTCCGCGCGAATCCGGGCCCCTTGCGCGAGCAGTTCCGGGCGGGAACTGACCGCGAGTTTCAGCAGGGCGTCGCTGTCGGGGAGTTGATGGGCGAGGGAAATCTCCTTGGGCGGCGGGGGCAAGGGGCACGTCGGCGCAAGGTGCAAGAGGGTGTTGATCCGCGCCACGCTCACGCCCCGATCCTGGAGGACCTCCGCCCGGCGGCGCTGGAGTTCGGCCAGTTCGAGTTCCGCCTGGAGCACGTCCTGAGCCATCGTTTGGTTGGCTTCGTAGCGGCTCTTGGCGATTCGCCGGAACTCGGTCATCAGTTCGGTGGTCTTATCGTTGACTTCCAACAGTCGGTAGGCCAGGTAGTATTCGTAGAAGGCGGTCTTGGCCGCTTCGGCCAGGCGCAGGCGGGTCTCGCCGATGTCGCCTTGCTCGGCCTCGGCGGTGGCCGCCGCCCGTTCTCCGCGCAACTGGCGTTTGCCCGGCCAGGGGAGCTTCTGCGACAGTTCGAGCATGTAGCCCCCGCCGTTGTCGACGCCCAGCCCGCCGGGGCTCACCAAGAAGCCGAACATCGGGTCGTCCAGGGAGACGACCTGGGGATACTGCTCCGCGGCCGCACGCCACGCGGCCGTCGCCACTTCCAGGGACGGGTTGCGCGTCTGGACCGCCGGGACCAGCCACTCGACGGTCAGCGGCGGCTCGTCGGAACGTGGGGCTTTCGGAGCTTTCGGAGTCTTCGGGGCCTCGGGGCGGACCACCGGACCACGCGGGATCACCTCGGGCTTGGACGGCGTCTCTTGTGCCAGCCGAACCGCAGGAGCCGGAGCAGACCTCGGCAGCGTGAAGCTCACTTCCATCGACAACGCGGAGGGAACGCCCGTCTCGGGACGGGCCACCGGCGGCGCCGGCGGATCAACGGCCGGTGGAACGATGTCCAACGTGGTCCCCTGGTCCGCATCGGCGGTTTGGAGTCGGGGAGGGGCCAAGGTCGGTTGAGAGATCGCGGCGGCCGGGATGACGGGGAACTCGGTCGCATCGACCGCCATGGCGTATTCCTTGGGACGCAACACGACCTCCGCGGCCAGCGAACTCGATTCGCGGCCGCTGAGCGCCAGCATTCCACCGAGCACGAGCCCGAGACACAGTCGGCTACCCCAACCGCCAACGCTTTGGCTGCGAGCCATCCCATGACCTCCCTGTCCTGTGGCGTCGGCGATCCTTCGCAACGACGCCGGCCCATCCTGGGCGGAGCCGATCCTGGCTCTTCTGAGCAGATCGGTCCCGCAAAGTCAGAAATTCGAGAGTTTCTATTAACACCCCTAGAACCGCTTCGTTCCGCATTTCTTGCCCAGACTAACACCTCCTGGTGTAGTGTCTCGGAAATGCCGCTACTGATCCTGCATAGGACAGGCATGCCACTCTCCGTCGCCTCCGTGTCTCCGCGTGGTCCCACTCCCGTTCTGGCCTTCTTCAGATGGCGGGCACGGCCTCGGTCTGGAGACGCGGAGAATTGTCGAGCGAAGCCGGAAGGATGGCCTTCTCGGCCTCCTCTTCCTTCAGGCCGTGCAGCTTGATCCAGCGATGGCGGCGGACCCAGTAGAAGCGAATGGGGATGAACATGTCGACGACCTCGTCGGCGATCAGCAGTCCGCCGAGCACGGGCGCGGCCATCGCGGAGATCACCTCGTGGCCGACGCCGCTGGCCCAGAGCATCGGGGCCAGGGCGATGATCGCCACGCCTTCGGTCAACAGTTTCGGTCGCAGCCGGTGGACGGCCCCTTCCAGCACGATTTGCCGGAGTTCCTTGAGCGAGCGGATTTTTTCCAGTCCGCCGTGTTTCGCGATCGCCTCGCGGAGGTAGACCAGCATGATGATGCCCGTCTCGGTGGCCATCCCGAAGCAGGCGATGAAGCCGACCTGGACGGCCACGCTGAAACGGTAGTCGAACAGCCAGAGGAACAGGACGCCACCGACGAGGGCCTCGGGAATGGCCATCATCATCAGCACGGCGTCGGCGAAGTCGCTGTAGGTCAGGTAGAGGATGATGAAGATCAACAGGAACACCGCGGGAAAGACGATCTGCATCGTCTTGCGGGCGCGGATCTGGTGTTCGAACTGGCCGCTCCACTCGATGTACATCCCCTGCGGCAGCTTGACGTTTTGGGCCACCGCCCGCTGGGCCTCGTCGACAAAGCCGACGATGTCGCGGTCGCGCACGTTCAACTGCACGTAGGACCGCAGCATGCCGTTCTCGCTCTTGATCATCGCCGGCCCTTCGACGATCTTCACCTCGGCGACCATCGAGAGCGGGATCTGGACCCTGCTGGAGGCCGTGGCGGGCGTGGCGGATGACTGGCCTGCCGGTGCACCACCGCCGCCCATGCCGCTGCTTCCTTCGCTTCCTCCCGACGGCATCGCGCCGGCGTTGACCAGGAGGTTCTTGACCTCCTGTTCGTCTTCGCGAAACGCGCGGGCATAGCGCAGCCGGACCGGATACCGCTCTCGCCCCTCGACGGTCGTGGTGATCGTCTTGCCGCCCAGCGCCGTTTCGATCACGTCCTGGATGTCGCCGACGTTCACGCCGTAGCGGGCCGCCCGCTGGCGATCGATGGCGATCTCCAGATAGCCCTTGCCCACGCTCTGGTCGGGGAACACGTCGACCGCCCCGGGGACGTTCTTGAGCGCCCCGGCGATCTGTTCGGAGACGTGCTGGATCTGGTCCAGATCATTGCCGAACACCTTGACGCCGATCATCGTGCGCACGCCGGTGGCCAGCATGTCGATCCGGTTGACGATCGGCTGGGTCCAGATGTTGGCCCAGCCGGGGATCTGCACGACGGAATCCATTTCCTTGAGCAGGTCGTCCTTGGTTTTCTTCCAAAGGAAGAGGCGAGGCGTCCAGGCGGCGTCCAACTCGGCCCGGATCGTCTTGAGCTTTTCCTGCTCGGCCGCGTCGTTGGTCTTTTCGGCCCAGAGGCCTTGCTTGTCGGCCTCGCGGTGGAGTTCCTCAATCGCGTACCAGTCGTAGGCCCAGACGGCCTGGTCGAAGACCTCGTCGTCCAGTTCCCGGCCGCGCTGGAGCCAGTGCGATTCGCGCTGCTTCTGGACAAAATCGTGCATCTCGGTGAAGAGGGTCGGGCGCGAGACGCCGAGGAACTCCGCGACCGAGAGATAGGCATTGCGGATCGAGCCCAGCGGTAGCGTCAACAGGTCCGGGTTGAGCGTCACTTTCTGCTCTGCCGCCAGTCGTTCGGCCGTCTGCTGGACGAGGCGCGTGACATCCTCCTGCGCCGGCCCTTTGGCCAAGATTGCGGCAGAGCCCTGGTCGAGCGAGGCGGCCAGCCGATCGAGGTCGGCCTCGCTCACGGTGGCCAACAGCCGGCCCGCCTCGCGCCAGCGGCCGACCAGTTCCGCGGCGAACTCGCGCAGCAGTTGCGGGCCCAGTTTCTCCTCGAACTCGCGGTATCGCTGGAGGACGAGTTCTCGCAGGGCGGCGTCGGTCTGCATGACGGCGTTCATCGTGGCCGCATCGACCAGCGTGCGACGGTCGGACTCGGTGGCATTCGCCGAGATCAGCCCGGCCTTCTGCAGGGCGGCGAAGGCTTCGCCGGTCTGGCGCTGGGCGTCGGCGTATTCCAGCTTGCGTTTGGGCCAGTGCTCCTTAGGGCGCAAGGTGACGATCGTTTCGACCATGTCCAGCGGCGAGGGGTCGGTGGGCGTGTCGGCCCGGCCCGACTTGCCCACGACCAGTTCCACCTCGGGGAAGCGGCGCAAGAGCGAGTCGCGGGCCTTGAGGTCGTCGGCCGCCTGGGTCACCGACACGCGCGGCACGGTGACCGGCATGTCGAGGATGCTCCCTTCGTCCAAGGGCGGCATGTAGTCGGTGCCGATCTTGGGGAAGTTGTAGGCCGCCAGCGCCATCGCGGCGAGGCTCGCGAACGACAGGAGCTGCCAGTGCCAGCCGACAATGAAGATCAACGTGCCGACCATCGTCACCGCCACGACCGCGAGGAAGCAGAGACGCCAGTCGATGCCCAAGACGGCGTCGAGCGGGAACAGGCCGGCCCCGACGATCAACAGCGCCGCGAACGACCACATGGCGAAGTTCCGCCGCGGCATCATCCACTGGAGCACCGGCTTGTAGATTTCGATCAGGGTCCGGACCAGCCAGCTCTCCTCCTCGCTGCGCAAGCGGCCCCGGATGAACGTCGGGATCAGCGCCGGCACCAGGGTGATCGAGATCACCGCAACGCCGATCATGGCGAAACTCTTGGTGAAGGCCAGCGGGTGGAAGGTTTTGCCCTCCTGGCCGGTCAGGGCGAAGACGGGGATGAACGACAAGAGGATGATCAAGACCGAAAAGAAGATCGGCCGGCCCACGGTGCGGCAGGCCTTGATGACGATCTCCCGGGTGTCGCCCGTGATCTTGTTGGGGTGGCCGAAATGGGCCGTCAGGTGGTGCGTGGCGTTCTCGACCATCACGATCGCCTGGTCGACGAGAATGCCGATAGAGATGGCGATCCCGGCCAACGACATGATGTTCGAGGGTATGTGGAACAGACGCATGAGGATGAACGAGACGAGCACCGCCAGCGGGAGCGTGAGGCAGATCAGCAGCGCGCTGCGGAAGTGCATGAGGATCAAGAGGATCGCCACCGAAGCGATGATCATCTCGTGCGCCAGGATCTCGCGGAGCGTGTCGATAGCCCCGTGGATCAGCCGGGTGCGGTCGTAGAAGGGGACGATCCGCACGCCCTCGGGCAGCCCGGCCTGAAGCTGCTCGATCTTCGCTTTGATCCTTCGGGTCACTTCCAGCGGGTTCTCGCCGTGGCGCATCATCACCACGGCGCCGACCGCCTCGTTGCCGTCCTTTTCCAAGACGCTGCGGCGGAACTCGCTCCCCTGCCCAACCGTGCCGAGGTTCGAGACATAGATCGGCGTGCCGGTCTGCGGAGCCGTCTTGACGACGATGTTCTCGATGTCCTTGGTCGACTGGATCCAGCCGACGCCGCGGACCAGGTACTCGGCGTTCCCTTTCTGGATCACCTTGCCGCCGACCGCCGAGTTGGAGCGGGAGACGGCCGCGAACAGTTCGCCGAGCGTGACGTCGTAGGCGCGGAGTTTCGCCGGATCGACGTCGATCTGATACTCCTTGGGAAAACCGCCGACCGACGAGACCTGGGCCACGCCCGGGACGGAGTTCAACTGGTAACGGACGTACCAGTCCTGGATGGAACGGAGCTTGGCCAGGTCGTACCCTTGGCCTTCGACGGTGTACCAGAAACTCTGCCCGAGGGCCGTGGCGTCGGGGGCCAGGTAAGGGGTCACGCCCGGCGGCAAGAACGTGCTGGCCAGGGTCAGCCGCTCCAAGACCCGCTCTCGGGCGAAGTAGAAATCGATGCTGTCCTCGAAGATGATGTTGACCATCGAGAAGTTGAACTCGCTCGACGAACGCACCGCCTTCACCCCGGCCAGCCCCTGGAGGTTGACCGACAAGGGGTAAGTGATCTGGTCCTCGACCTCCCTGGGGCTGCGGCCCATCCAGTCGGTGAACACGATCACCTGGTTCTCGGAGAGGTCGGGGATCGCGTCGACCGGCGTATTGATCACCGCGTAGACGCCCCAGACCACGACGCCGAGCGTCAGCAGGATCACGATGAACCGATTACGGATCGAGAATTCGATGATGTGCTCGATCATGGGACATTCTCTTTCTCAACCAGCCAACCCAGCACAAGTGCCGGGCTAAACGGGTTGGTAATGGTTGCGGTTACGGCGAGGCGATCTTCTTGAGCGTCTCTTCCGGCTCGCGGTTGGCCTGGCCGACGCATCCCTTGCAGCAGAGAAACACCGGTTTATCGCGGAGGGTGATTTTGATCGGGACGCCCATCGAGCCAAGGGGCTTGCCGGTGATCGGGCAGAGCTTCTGGGCGTGGGCCAGGTGCCGGTCGGCTTCGGGCAACTCGGCGATCCGCTGAAGATCCTTGGCCGTGGGCTCCTCGGCCGGCGTGGCCTGGGATGCAGGGGACGTGCTGGAACTGGGGGCCGCCTTGTGGCTACCGTGTGAATGGGGGCCGCCATTGGCGCCCGAATAGCTGGAACCTGCGGCCGGATTGAGCCGGGTTTCGGCATCGATCAGGAACGAGCCGGCCGCCGCGATCCGGTCGCCCGGCTGGAGCCCTTGGATCACCGGATAATACTCGCCCACGCGCGGGCCCAGTTGGACCTCCACCCCATCGAATGTCCCCGGCTCCCGCTCCACGTACACGATCTTCTTCGTGCCGGTATCGACGACCGCCTGTTCAGGCACGGCCAAAAGCTGGCTCTGCGGCGCGTTGCCCAGGGCGCCCTTGGAGATGTGGATCACATGGGAGCCCTTCGCCGCCAGGCTGCGGTACGGCTCGGTCGCTTCCAGCGGCGTGTCGATCCGCACCGAGGCAAACATCCCCGGGCGCAGCTCGTGTCCCGGGTTCTCCAACGCGAACCGCACGCGGTTGGTCCGCGTGGCCGTGTCGAGCCGTGGATAGATCAAGGCCAACCGGCCGTGGAAGACGCGGTTCGGGAAGGCCTCGACCGTGGCCTCCACATGCTGCCCGACCTGGAGCATGCCGATGTCCTTCTCGAACACGTCGGCCTCGACCCAGACGGCCGACAGGTCAGCCACTTCGAGCAAGGTCATTCCTTTCTCGATGCTCGAACCGGCGACGATCTTCTTGTCGATCACGTAACCGGACTGCGGAGAACGAATCACCAGACGCGGCGTGGCGTTTTGCGTCTTGACCATCGTTTCGATCTCCTGCTCGCTCACGCCCAACAGGGAGAGCTTGCGCCGGGTGGCGGGGAGCAAGTCGCCGGCGATGCTTCCCCGGGCAGCCAGCAGCAACTCTTGAACGGCGCTGTACAGCTCCGGACTGTAGATCTCCGCCAGCGGCTGGCCTTCGCGCACGGTCATGAACGTCTTGTCGACGTAGAGCTTTTCGACGTAGCCTTCCACGCGAGTAACGACCCGGGAGAGACGGCTTTCATCAAACGTCACGAAGCCGACCGTGGTCGTCTGCTTGGCCAACGGCCGATAGCCGATCGGCGCGGTCTTGATCCCGGCCAACTGGATCCGCTCGGGCGAAAACTGGACCCGGCCGGTGATTCCCAGCGGCAGGACCTCCTTCTCGCCCTTCTTGCGGAGCGACAACGGCATGCCGCAGATCGGGCAGTTGGGCACGTCGCCGTTGGGCTCGTAGCTGGTCCGCACCACGTTCGGGTGCATCGGGCAGAAGAACTCCTGGTCTGTCGCCAACTCGCGCACGGCGACGCTTTGCGGCCGGGTCCACTTGTCCCAGTAGTTCTTCGCCGTGTCCCAGTAGCCGATGAACAGGCCCACGGCCACCAGAATGGCAATGAACCGCAGCCGGACCTCGATCACCTTGACGACCAGGAGAAAGCGTTTCCACTTCTCGTTCACAGGACACCTCACTTGCGGTTTGCCGCATCCAACTTTTCCAGATACTTGTCGGTGTTCGCCTTGAAGTCGGCCTCACAGCCGTCGCAGCAGAGGAACACAACGCGGCCCTTGACAGAGATCTTCACCGGCTTACCCATCGAGCCGAGCGGCTCCTCGCTGACCGGACAGACCTTCTGCTTTTCGGCCAACGCCCGATCGGCGGGCGATAGCTCGGCCCGCCCGTCCGGGGCCGCCGCCTGGGCCTGGGGCTGCTCGACGAGAGCGGGCGATGATGTTTGTTCAGCCGCGCGGGAATTGCAGCCGGCCGCCACGAACACCAGAGTGAGTGCAACCACGGAAAGAAACAGATGAGAGGTTCGCATGATGCTTCGATCCTGTTTTGGAGGGACAGTTCGTCGGAGCCGGGGCGTGCTGCCCCGAAATCGGGCCGACACAGCGCGACTCGGAGTGTCACACGACGGGGGACTCAAGAAGCGTCTGGCAAGCCATCTGCGCAGGAGCGTGCGCGCAGGGCTCCCAGATCGGGGGAGAAAGAATCAGAGGACGAAGCGACAGAGCATCGCGCAGCGATACGGGGCGGGCGTGGAGAAGTCGAGAAACCGGGCGGCAACATGCTCCCGCGACTCGCTGACGATCGGCGTCTCACCAGCGACGACCGGCGCCCAAAGGCTGACCGAATGGCTGCGGGTCTCCTTGGCCACCGGCAAGGGTGTCGAGGACTCGCCGCTTGGCCGGCAGAGACAACCGCCAACGCATTCGGTGCGCGGCCTGGCGCCGGTGGCCTCACAGGGCTGGTGCTGGCGAGCCGCACAGCAGGAATGCGGATGAGGCGAGTTGGCGCCCACGTGGCCCGGGATGAGGTCATTGCAGGGCGAGGCCGGGATGGCTTCCAACGGCACGGCGGCCGCGGCCAACCAGACCAGCGCTTTGTAGGTGAATGTCGCCAGAGGACCCATGGGTCAGTCTCGGACTTCGTTGTTCCCGATCACCGTTCGGGCTGCCAGGCAGGGTTATCGGTTCTTCCGAACCGCAAGCATCAACCCAAAAAGTTCACTATTCCTATCAACTAGTGGGCGTCTCTTTACTGTAATTCTGGCCTGGCAAAAACAGGTTGTCAAGCGAAATCCGCGTGGACCAACCGAGATGGCCATTTGTCACTCACCACAGAGAAGGATTTAACATGCATCGCCAGGACCGGGGGCCATGCCCCTGCCCCTTGACACTCCCCGGAGAAACCCAATAATGCCAAGAGAATCGGATGTTTCGATTCTGGATTCGCAGTTGTGAAAACGGGCCAGTGGTTTGGCCCGTTTCCTTTTCTTGCCCATGCGAACCGGCCAGCTTGACACATGTGGCCTGTGTCAGCCAAACTTGTCAGGACTGCGCAGGACCCGTCCAGAAATGACTTGGAGAATTGGACTACCGATGAAGCAACTGCCGTGGGAAGACGCGGGAAGCCGGCAAGAGCTGTGACGGCAGTTGCTTCATGGGTAGACGACGGGTTTTCCGGGGAACTGGCGAAGAAACGCACCAGCCCCCCAATAGAAAGAGAGAATCCGCCATTGCTCATGGAATGCCCAGCCTCGAAGGCTCGGCGGATTCTCTCTTTCTAGTAGCCCAATTCTCCAAGTCATTTCTGGACGGGTCCACAGGGACAACGCTTCGAAGGTGCCGGATGAGAATCACACGAGTGGAAGCCTGGTCGGTCACCATGGACTTGGCGCGACCGTATACCGCGGCCTACGACCGGGTGGAGACGACCACGAACGTCTTCTTGCGACTGGTCACCGACCGGCGTCTGGTAGGGTACGGCTGCGCGGCTCCCGACGAGC
>JBDKTH010001100.1:0-12743 GCA_039680305.1 Thermoguttaceae bacterium
GATAGGCTCGCTGGATCGACTCCCCAACCAGGATGACGCCCCCGCCCAAAATCGCATACACCACGAAGCCGAACAGTTCGATCGGACCGCCGCTCAGCACGGCGTACCGCGGAGCCGTGAAGAAGTAGTCGGCCGCCAGCAACGACAGCAGCAGCGACAGCAGGGCCGGCCCTCGCCCCCCGAACCAATACGCGAAGATGGTCGCAGGAAACAGGATCACGAACGCGAATCGATCCCCGAGGATCGGGTCGATCCACATCCGCACCGCGAGCAGTAGAGCAACCCCGACGGCCGCACTAAGATAGCGTTGCCAGCCTGGACGCCCCGTCCCAAACATAGGCATTGAGCATTCGGTTCCTTGAGATCATTCGCGTGTCAAATCCGAGCGGTTGCATGCTCTTCCGCTGGACCAACAATCCGAACCAAGACACGAGTTCGCGACGAACGTGGGCAGATGAAAAGGATGTCAGAAAGGATACCAATCCGCAACGACGTTGACGAGAGTCGGGCCACTTTTTTCGCTTCCACCAACCTTGATCGTCCAGCGTGCACCGGCCGCCAGCGTGAGCGACTTGGCCGAATCACGCCGCCGACTCACCCCCGCCCTGTAATGCCCAACTCCTCCGCGTGGGGTTTCAGGGCGTCGATGACGAACTGGATGTGCTGGTCCAGGTCCACGCCAAGCAATTGCACGCTGTCGCGGATGATGTCCCGATCCACCTTGGCGGCAAACGCCTTGTCCTTGAGCTTCTTCTTGACGCTCTTCGGCTCGAGCGTCGCGATCCCCTCCGGACGCACCAGACTGCAGGCGATCACAAAGCCGGTCAACTCGTCGCAGGCCAGCAGCGCCTTGTCCATCATCGACGTCGGCGTCAGGTTCCACTTCACCTGATGAAAGCCGACGGCATGGGCGATCTCCTCCTCGCCGAGCGATTGGAGCCACTCGTAAGTCTTCTTGGGATGATCGTCGGGCCAGCGCTCGTAGTCGGCGTCATGGATCAGCCCCGTGATCCCCCATCGCTCCGGATCGGCCCCGTCGCCATACCTGGCCGCCGCCGCCCGCATGACGATCTCCACCGCCCGGGCATGGGCCAAGAGCGAGGCGTTTTCCGTCCAGGCGTGGAGTTGCGTCAAAGCTTCATCGCGAGTGAGTGTCATCGGTGATTGCTCCAGTCTTGCTTTTGTTGTATCACATGGGGTGTGACAATGCTATCGTGCGGGATGTTTTGAAGAGACGGCGGGCTAAGCCGCGAGCGGCTAAGGGCCTTGCCGGGCGAGGGCCTGGAGTTGGTGGGCCAGTTGGAGCACGGCCAGTTCCTTGGCCTTCGCCTCCACCTCCAACGTCACGTCCAATCCGAGCCACGCTTGGGGAAAGTCGGCAAGGTCGATATAGTCGTGATGCCGATTCGGCCGTGGGCCGTTCCAGCCCTCCAAGGGACTCGAGAGGTGAAACACCGGCTCCCGGTCCCACGTGGCTATTGCCGCGCGCGTCGCCTCCGCTTCGCTCAGGCCGTCGCCCTGGAGCCGGTGATGATGAACGTCGTACACCATCGGCAGGCCGACCGACCGGCAGAACGGCAGCAGGTCGGCTGGCGTGTAGATCTTGTCGTCGTTCTCCACGGTCAACCGCTTCCTTGCCGCATGGGACAGCCGGGCGAGACTGCTCGCAAACCGCTGGAGGGCCGCGGGCTTGTCGCCGTACGCGCCGCCGCCATGGATATTGATCACATCGGCCCCGATCCACTGGGCGACTTCCGCCTGGTACTCGATCTCCTGGATCGATTGCTCCACCACCTCTGGCCGGGGCGAGTTGAGAACGACGAACTGGTCCGGATGAAACACCGTGCGCAACCCGGCCGCCCGTGCAAACGCACCGCACTCCTGGAACCGCCTGACGATGCGTTTTCCGCCGGGCAGCGACGCGAGGTCGTAGCCCAGTTCCGGATGCGTCTTCAGCGGAAGAATCTGGCTGTTGACGCGAAAGCAGCCGATCCCGTTTCGCGCACAATACCGCAGCGCAGCCAGGAGTGCCGCGGCGTTCTCGTTGCACAGTTCCGCCAGTCGCTTCTCCGCATCGCGCCGCGACGACTTCTTGAACACCGTGGCGGTCGTCGTGCGAAACTTGATCGGTTCCTCGCGGAAGATGCAACACAGTCCCAAGCGGATCACACCACGCCTCCGAAGGCAGCAGGCACCGTTGTTCTCTCCAGGGGGATGAGATATTCTACGAAGGAGTCCGGCATAGTCGAGATCCTACCCCGTCGGATCCATCGCACGTCGAGAGGCTTTTTCACGGCGGCTAGTTCGCCGTTCTCTTTCATCTACATCGGCTTGACCGTGGTCACCCACAGAAACGGCTTGCCGGCGTCATCGGTGCGGACTTCGCTTTTCAGCTTGGCTTGAAAGAGCGTCTTGCGCAACATCAGGCTGTACGTTGTCCGGCTCCGAGGATGATTGACGATCATCTTCTCGGGCTCGATGCCATGCCGGGCCAAGGCACGGTAGTCCCATAGCACGGGCAGCTCCCCGCGTTTGCTCACTGCCTTGAGCACCTCGGTTATGGCCACGCCCTGGACATTGACGTTGAGGAACTCGAACATCACCGGGGCCACCTCGGGCTCGGGCCGCTCCGGCTTCTGACCGACCGGCCAGGATTTGACCTCTGCCGTGGCGTCGACCACCGCATACTCCACATGACCGGCCGAAGCTTGCGGCACCAGGCACAGCCCGAGCGGGCGAAGCAGGTAGGCCAGCGCCGTGCCGCGGGAAAACGCCGACAATTCCTCCGTCACCTTCTCGTCGGCGGCTTGGAGTTTTGGCACGTTGCGTTCGAGAGAAAACTGCAGTTGCCCGGCGATCTTCTCGACCACCTCGCGTCGGCCGAGCCCGTCCGTGGAAAAGCCCACCGGTTGGCTCAGATCCTTGTGGACCTGCTGGAACTGCTCGAGTTCCAATCCAAAGGCCGTTTTCTGGGGCCGTCTCTCTTCCGGGCCCTGTTGGGCCAGGTCGTCGAGCCACTTGCTCAGTTGCTTCAGGTCGCCCAGGCCAAACTTCCGGCCCGGCATCAGGAGGGTGGTGTCGGAGACGATCACTCCTTTGACCGCGTAGATCGGCGAACTGGCCGTGCCGCGGTTCTCCATGCTCGGCACGTCAGCCGGCTGGCTGACGCGAAGCCGGACGTCGGTAATCCCCGCCTGAGCCAGCCGTCGCATCCACTCCTGCTGGGCAGTAATTGAGACCCGCTCCTCGGTCACCAGTTCCAACTCCACCCGCCCCTGCGCCCGTGCCGGCGCAGGCAGCAGCCCCAGCAGAATCAGCCCGACTACCCCGATCACACCGCGCCGCATTATGGAGTCTCCGCGTGAAGTTCCCACACAGCCCCCCCTTTATTCGGAGTATAGCACGGCGTGGGGAGGAAGGGGAAACGCATAGCCGCTTGCGGCTTAGCCCCATCCTTTCGCGAACCGGCAAGCTCCACGTCCCTCCCCCTCCCCCCTTCGTCCTTCGTCCTTAGTTTCCCCCGCCCCCACTTTTCGCGCCGTGATAAACTTGTCACAATAGTGTCGGGTTATCCCACGGGAGACGTGTCTGGGCCGCGCTGGCCCGGTAGCCCGATATGCTTCAACCCACGCGAGGAGATAACAGACATGGCACGACCGGTTACGATGTTCACTGGCCAATGGGCGGATCTGCCGGTGGCGGAATTGGCCCGCAAGTTCAAGGGGTTCGGTTTCGACGGGCTGGAGCTGGCCTGTTGGGGGGATCACTTCGAGGTCGACAAGGCCCTCAAAGACGACGACTACTGCGCCAAGAAGCGGCAGCTTCTGGAAAAGAACGGGATGCAGGTCTTCGCGCTGAGCAACCACCTCGTCGGCCAGGCCGTGTTGGACGTGATCGACGTCCGGCACAAGTCGATCCTCCCGCCGCACGTCTGGGGCGATGGCGATCCGAAGGGCGTCAATCAACGTGCCGCCGAGGAACTGAAGTACACGGCCCGGGCGGCCCAGAAGTTCGGCGTGAGCATTGTCAACGGTTTCACCGGTTCGAGCATCTGGCCGTATCTCTATTCCTTCCCGCCGGTCCCGCCGGCCTGGATCGACGACGGCTTCAAGCTCCTCGCCGAGCGGTTTAACCCGATTCTGGACGTCTTCGGCGAGTGCGGCGTGAAGTTCGCCCTGGAAGTCCACCCGACCGAGATCGCCTTCGACCTCTACACGGCCGAGCGGACGCTCAAGGCCCTCGACTACCGCGAAGAGTTCGGCTTCAACTTCGACCCGAGCCACCTGATCTGGCAGGGCGTCGACCCGGTCGAGTTCATCCGCGCGTTCCCCGATCGAATCTACCACGTCCACATGAAGGACGCGATTGTGAAGCTCAACGGACGCAGCGGCATCCTGGCCAGCCACCTGAACTTCGGTGATCCGCGGCGTGGCTGGGACTTCCGTTCCCTGGGCCGTGGCGGCGTGAACTTCGAAGAGATCGTTCGCGCGCTCAACGACGTCGGCTACAAGGGCCCCTTGTCGGTCGAATGGGAAGACAGCGGAATGGACCGCGACAACGGCGCCAAGGAAGCCTGCGACTTCGTCCACCGCATGGACTTCGAGCCGAGCAAGCTGGCCTTCGACGCCGCCTTCGACAAAGCCGAGCAGAAGAAGAACGCCTGACGCTCGATCGCCAGAAGCTCCCGGGCGGGAATCGCCCCACACACGTTCACCCAGCCCCCTCCCCGCCAGGCGAGGGGGCTTCTTTTTTGGTTCGTGCGGGATTTTCCGGCTATAGGGGACGCGCTGCGTGGCGTTCCGCCGCTTCCAAGATGGTACACTTGGGGAGATCCATTCCCCATCGAGTTACCCATCTAGCGCAAGGATCGGGAACCTGTAAGTTTGCCGGCGTCCACTCATCGTCCGCGCGATCCCGAGCCTCGTGCTCGTTCTCCTGAGCACGATGGTCCTCAATGCGGATCCCGCGCTAGGCGCAGGGGACGATCTGGACCGGACGGCCCAACAGCTGACCAATCGCTACCGCGAGCAGTTGGAGGAGTTGGCCGCCTGGTGCGAGACGCGAGGGCTCGCGGAACAGGCCCAAAAGACCCGCAAGTGGCTGCGCCCGCACGATCCGGCCAAATACTACGTGGCGATCCTGCCCGACAAGGTCGGACGCGACAAGCCGCCGGACGACGCCCCGGCCGACGTGCTCAAGTGGGACACCGATCTGGCCAAGCTCCAGACCCAGTATGCCAGCGCGTGCTTCGATCTGGCCCGTCGGGCGATCCGGACCAACCGGGCCTCGTTGGCCTTTGATCTGGTCCTGATTGCGGTCCACGAAGATCCCGACTACGAGCCGGTGCGCAAGCTCCTGGGCTATCAACAATTCCGCGGCCAATGGTGCACCCCGGACCAGCTCAGCCGGTTGCGTTCCGGACAGGTCTGGCACGAGCGTTTCGGCTGGCTGCCCAAGGCACACGTTGCCCGCTACGAAAAAGGCCAGCGTTACACGAACGGCCGCTGGGTCAGCGCCGACGAGGATGCCCGGCTGCACCGCGACATCCAGACCGGCTGGGACGTATCGACCGAGCACTTTTCGATCCGCACGAACCACAGCCTCGAGGCGGGCGTGGAGCTGGGCAGGAAGCTCGAACGGCTCTACCGCGTTTGGAAACAGCTGTTCGTGCGTTACTATCTGACCGAAGCTCAGGTGTCGGCCATGTTCGACGGCCGTGCCCGGGGACGCGGCGTCGACGCGCCGCGTCATCAGGTGGTCTACTTCCGCGACCGCAAGGCGTATAACGACGCCCTGCGCCCGACGTTCGCCAACATCGAGATCACCGTCGGCGCGTATCTGGACAATACGCGTCGGGCCTACTTCTTTGCCGGCAGCGACGCCGACGACCGCACCCTCTACCACGAGGCCACCCACCAGTTGTTCCACGAGTCGCGGCCCGTGGCCCCCGACGTTGCCCGCCGGGCCAACTTCTGGATCATCGAGGGGATCGCCCTGTACATGGAGTCGCTCCACGAGGAGGACGGCTTCCATGTGCTCGGCGGCGTCGACGACCTGCGCATGCAGGCGGCCCGCTATCGCCTCTTGCACGACGATTTCTACGTCCCCTTGGCCGAGTTCAGCTCCTATGGCATCGAGCAATTCCAATCCGACAAGCGGGTCGCCACCTTTTACAGCCAGGCGGCCGGCCTGACCCATTTCCTCGTCTACTACGACGGCGGCCGCTACCGCGACTCCCTGGTTCACTATCTCACCGCGGTCTACAGCGGCCAGGCCGACGCCAACACCCTCGCCCGTCTGACCTCCACCTCCTACAGCGACCTCGACAAGCAATACCGCCGGTTCATCGACGCCGCCCGGAAGAAGAGTAGGGAGTGAAGCGTGACTGGCGACGCAACGCCAGTTCACTTCCCACGCCCCACTACTCAATCCCCAGGCGTTTCTGGATCTGCTCCAGCGGGACGCCTTTGGTCTCCGGCATGATCCAGAGGACCCAGAAGAATTGGAAAACCATCATCGCCGTGTAAAAGGCGAAGGTGGGACCGCCGCCGCACTTGTCGGCGATGACCGGGAACGTCCAGGAGATCGCGGCGGCCATGATCCAGTGGGTGAAACTGCCCAGGGCCTGGCCACGAGCCCGGACGCGGTTGGGGAAGATCTCGCCCAAGAAGACCCAGATCACCGCGCCCTGGCCAAACGCATGGGAAGCAATGAACACCAGCATGCTGACCAGGACCACGCTGCCGCCGGCCTTGGTGAACGCCGTCCCGTAGGTGAAAAACGCCCAGGCGGCCGTGCCCAGACTCAGGATGTAGCCGATCGAGCCGACCAGCATCAGCCGGCGCCGGCCAAAGTGGTCGATAATCACCATCGCCGCCATGGTGAATACCAGGTTCGTGCAGCCCACGGCCACGGCCTGCAGCAGGGCCGAGCCGGCCGCGGCCCCCGCCATCTTGAAGATGTGCGGCGCGTAGTACATCACCGCGTTGATCCCCGAGAGCTGATTGAACATCGCAATCGCCACGGCCAGCAGGATCGGCACGCGATAGCGTCGGCTGAAGAACGCCTCGCCCACGTGGTGGCCGTCCAGGTCGAGCGAAACGGCAATCGCCTGAAGCTCCTCGTCGGCCGCCATGCGGTCGTCGCCAAGCTTTTCCAGCACGGCCCGCGCCTCGTCGCTCCGCCCCTGGGAAACCAGCCACCGGGGGCTGTCGGGCGTAAGGAAAAGCAGGAAGAAAAACGCCGCCGCGGGCAGGGCCTCCACGCCGAACATCCATCGCCATTCCACTTGGCCGAGGTTCAGTTGGGCGATCAGGTAGTTCGACAAAAAGGCCAACAGGATCCCGAATACGATGTTGAACTGGGTGACGGCCACCAGCCGCCCCCGGTACCGGGCCGGCGAGATCTCGGCGATGTACATCGGCGAGACCACCGAGGCCCCGCCCACGCCGATCCCGCCGATGAACCGGAAGAAGAGGAATGAGTACCAGTCCCACGGCAACGCGCTACCGACCGCCGACACGAAATACAGCACGGCGATCACCACCAGCACCATGCGGCGTCCCCACCGGTCGGCCGGCGGGCCTGCGATCATCGCGCCGAGGATCGTCCCGATCAGGGCGCTGGCCACCGTGAAGCCGAGCGCGAATGGGCCGAGCGAGAAGGCCTTGGTGAGCCAATCCGTCGTGCCGGAGATGACCGCCGTGTCGAATCCGAACAGCAGCCCGCCCAAGGCGGCGATCAGCGTGCTTGACAGAAGGACTCCCGAGAGGCGGGGCTGGGCCGACACGACGTCGAGTTCTTTCTCCATGTCCAATCCTTGCTCTATCCGCCCCCGTTTCTCGTTTGGGCCCGCGCCGCCGTGGGCCACGGATCGTCCCTGAGCATACCGGAATCCGCCGCCGCCTTCAATTGAATCGTGGAGAGTGGAGCGAGCTTTACCGCCAGTTCCCCTGCCCTCCACGCTCCACTCGCTTGACAGGCCTCCTCACGCCGCGTCAGAATGATCGGTGTACGCATTGCCACCAACTCGGAGGGCCCGGACATGACCGGCACGTCAGGCGTTTCGCGGCGGCTGTTTGTCAAGCGTGGTGCGGTGGGGTTGGTCGGAAGCATCGTGCTCCCGCAACTGATTCCCGCCACGGTCCTGGCGGCGCCCGGCCGGCCTGGGGCCAACGATCGGATCGGCGTGGGCTACATCGGCTGCGGACGGCGTGCCAGGCAGATCATGAAGCTGCCCAAGGAAGGCCAAATTGTCGCCCTGGCCGACGTCAACCGTCCCCGGGCCGAGGAACTCGCCAAAACCCGCCAGTGCCGGGCCTATCAAGACTACCGCCAACTCCTCGACTCGAAGGACATCGATGCGGTCGTCGTCGCCACGCCCGACCATTGGCACGTCCTGGCCAGCATCCACGCCTGCCAGGCGGGCAAAGACCTCTACTGCGAAAAGCCCCTCTCGCTCACGATCCGCGAAGGCCGCCGCCTGGTCGAGGCCGTGCGTAAGTTCGGGCGCGTCCTCCAGACCGGCAGCCAGCGGCGGTCGATGAGCAACCACCGCCTGGGCTGCGAACTGGTGCGCAACGGCCTGGCCGGCAAGATCCACACCGTGCTGATCCAGAACTATCCCAGCCCCTGGGAATGCCGCCTGCCGAGCCAGCCCGTGCCCGACGGGCTCGACTGGAACGCCTGGTGCGGCCCGACCGCGCCGGTGCCCTATCACGCCGACCTCTATGCGTCTCGGGCCAATCCGGGCTGGATCTCGTTCCGCCCCTACTCGGGCGGCGAGATGGCCGGCACCGGGGCTCACGGGTTCGATCAGATCCAGTGGGCTTTGGATATGGACCACACCGGCCCGGTCGAGGTCTGGTGCGAAGGCGGCCCGCTGCCGGAGTTGGCCTACACGGTCCCCGAAAGCCTCGCCCGAGGCAACGCCGCCACCAGCCGCGGCCGCCGCGTGCGATTCCGCTATGCCAACGGGATCGAGATCCGCCTGGAAGAAGGCGAGTCGGCCGCCGGGGCCGCGTTCATCGGCGATCGGGCGAAGATCCGCATCGGCAACAACACCGTCGACAGCAATCCGCCGGAACTGGCCAAGTCGCCCCCCAAAGACCTGAAGCCTCATGTGCTGGTCAGCGACAACCACCTCCAGAACTGGTTCGACTGCATCAAGTCGCGCGAGCGTCCCATCGCCGACGTCGAGATCGGCCACCGTTCGGCGATCATCTGCCACCTCGGCAACATCGCCCGTTGGCTCGGCCGCAAGCTCCGCTGGGATCCCGATCGCGAACTCTTCCCCGACGACGCCGAAGCCAACACGTATCTCGACCGTCCCATGCGCAAACCGTACGAGTTGCCCGAGTTGACCTGACGCTGTGATCCTCGAACTCAGAGCCGGGCCGTGTCGGCCCGATCCGTGGTCTCGAAATGCCACGTAGCGAGTTGCCTACCGTGGGGATCGCAAACCGGACTTCGCCCGCTAGAATTGAGGACTGTTGGGGGTTTGCACTCTTGCCGGCCGAAAATTGACCATGTCTACAAGCTCAGAACAGAACGAGAAGCCGGAAGCCGAGGCTCCTTGGCTGCAAACCGCCGAGCGTCGTTCCCGTGAGATCGCCGAAGGCAAGGTGGAAACTCGTCCCGCGGAAGAGGTCTTCCGGGCTGCCCGCGAACGGCTCTTGCCCCGCAAGTAGCCTATCGTGTGCCACCGCTACCCCTTGCCGCCAAGCAGCCGCTCGGCGTTCTCGTGTTCGACGGCCTGACGTTGTCGGTCGTCGAGCCCGGCTTCCTGCATCTTGAGAACCGCCGACTCCAAGGGGAACAGGGGCAGATGGGAACCAAAGAGGACTCGCGACGGCGGCACGTCGCGGAGCAACTCGGCCACCCCGCCGACGCCTTCCTTCATCCCCGCGTCGAACCAGATCCGCCCCGTGGCCGCCAATTGCCGAAGCGGCACGCCGCGGAGCGTGACCAGGCCGTTGAGCACGACCAGACGCAAGGCCGGCCGGGCCTTGACCAGGTCGGCCAGTGGGCGAGTGTCCACGTCGGCGATCCGCATCAGTGGGTGCTGCACGCGCACGTCGTCCATGCGCACCGCAAGTTGGACGATCAACCCATGCTTGACGGCCAGGTCCAACAGTTCGGCAAACACCGGCTGGTCGAGTTGGCAGCCGTGGTAGTTCGGATGCAGCCGAATGCCCGGCATCCGATAGTCTTCAGCACAGCGGCGAAGGTCCTCTTGCCAGTCAGGAAGCATGGGGTTGACCGAGCCGAAGGGGATCAGTCCCACGGAACGCTCCTGGCGACAAGCCTCGGCTAGACGCAGATTGACGCCGCCAACGTCGCGGTGAAACAGCCCGTCGAGACTGCCCACCCAGGCTTGACGCACGCCGTGCTTGCGCAGTGTTTCGACCAGGCGCGGCAGCTCGTCGCACGGAGTATGGCGGAAAGGCCAGCGGGAGATATTCACATTCACGTCGACGATCACCGCTTCGCTCCCTTCTGGGCCAGAGCAGGCCCGAGCAGGCGTTGGAGGTTCCCGCTGAGAATCAGCCGTTTGGCGGGTTCCGGTAGATCGGCACTGGTCACTTTGGCCACTTGCGACGCGAAGCTCCGGCCGCCCGCATCGCTGCCAAAGACGACCCGTTCGGCCCCAAGTTCGCGAACCGCCATCTCGACCAGGCCTGCCGTCGGATCCGACCCGCTCACGTCCGCCCAGATGTTCTTCTGTCCGCGAATCGCCCGGATGCCACGTTCCCAGTCGTTTCCCACATGGGCACAAATCAGCGAGGCATCGGGATGCCGGGCGGCCAGGACGCGCAGATCGGTGCCGCTCGATTCCCCGGGCAGGTTCCCGCCGGCACGCTCGTAGACGTGCTGAAAGATAGGCACGTTCAACGCCACTGCCCGGCACACGATCGGGTCCAGCTCCGGCCGGTTGCACCGCAGGGCGATCCAGAGCTTGACGCCGATCATCGGCCCGTCGCGCACGCAGCGGTCCAGTTCGTCGAGACTCGCCTTCTCATGCTTCGGATTGAGGTAGACCATCCCCAAGATCCGGCCTGGCGCATGAGCGATCGCCCGCAAGACTTCGTCGTTCTGCTTGCGAAGCTCCTCGGGCGACGGATCCTGGGAGAACGAGGTCCCCATGCACACGACCAGTCGCTCGATCCCCACACGGTTGGCCATGGCCAACAACCGATCGACGCGCTCTTCGACCGTGCCGGAGACGCCGGCCAGGTGGACGTGTCCATCCCAGATCGCTCGCTCGGCGTTCTCCTCGCTCACCGCGACCGCTTCGCCTTCCCAACGGTGGACCGCGCCCACTGCCACGGCCGCCTGGGCCGTACGCAACAGCATCGTGCGTCGTGTGCAAGTCTGGCCGGAGATCATCGGCAACCCTTTGCTATGAAAAGCGATTCTGGCGGGTTCCCCCACATTATCCTCGGGCCAACTTGCCAACGCAACCAGTTCTCCGGGCTCTCCCGCTGGCAAACGCCCTTGGCGACCATCGCAATGCTCGTGGACGGGTCCAAAACCCTTGCCAGCGGGCCTCGCGAGTGCCAGAATGGATAGCCGGGGCGGTCGGATCCGACGGTCTCCAACAAGGGGGCCATCAAGAAAGGTAAGCTTGGCAAGAAGGCGGCCCATCGACGACCACCCCAAACGCGAGATCCGCGAAGGCTCTATGGCAACCAACGAACACGACGACGCCCCTCCGGTGTACCGCGATGGCGAGGCGGTCTACTACCCGGACAACAGCATGCCCGTGGTCCGTGCCGCCCGCGCCAAGCGGCTCAACATGACCGCCCTGGCCCGGGGCCACTACGCCGGCCGGCGGATCCCCGAAGGTGTTCTGCCGGGCCTGAAAACCATCGGCTGCATCCACGCCGTGCTCGACAAGCAACTGCTCACCGGCGAGCACCGCAACGAGGGTTTTGAGATCCACTTCGTCGAGTGCGGCCGGATCGGCTTCCGCGACGACGGACGCGAATACTGCCTCCAGCCCGGCGACCTGATCTACACCGATCCCTGGCAGCCGCACTCCTTAGGCTACCTGCCGATCAGCGGGTTTCGCGTCTACTGGATGGTGATCGACGTCGGCGTGCGCGCCCCCGGCGAAGACTGGCAGTGGCCGCCGTGGATCCTCCTGACCGAGCACGACCGCCGCGAGTTCCGCCGACGCCTGCGAAACACCAACCAGCCGGTCTGGCGAGCCCCGGAGCTAAAGTCGTACTTCCAGCGGATCGGGATGCTCGTGGCCGCCGAATCGCCCCGCCGCCACGCCGCCCAGCTCGGCGTGCTGATCAACCAGGTGCTCGTCACCCTCCTCGACACGCTCCGCGGTCAGACCCCGGACGACGCCGCCGATCCGGGCCTGGCGATCGTCGAGCAGTTCTGGCACGCCTTGCGCGACGACTCCCGGCGTTTGGCGCAGGAATGGACCCTTCCGCAATTGGCCGCCGAATGCGGGCTCGGGCTGACCCAATTCACCCACTTCACGCGCGAACTGTTCAACCAGCCGCCGATCCACTACCTGCGTGACTGCCGCCTGGAACTGGCCGGCTGGCTCCTCCAGGACGACCGCAATCGCCGCGTCACCGAGATCGCCCTGGCCTGCGGGTTCTCCGACAGCGCCCAGTTCTCCAAGAGTTTCCGCCAGCATTTCGGTTGCCCGCCCCAGGTCTACCGCGCCCGCGGCCAGCAGGCGTGCCGCCCGGAAAAGTAGGGTTCATCCTGGATTTCCG
>JBDKTH010000437.1:0-2278 GCA_039680305.1 Thermoguttaceae bacterium
TCCTCGTCCTGGTCGATGAAGCCCCGTTCGGGGTAGCCGTGCGCAGCGCCCCAGCCCGCCCCCCGTCCATAGCCGGGACCTCGGCCCATGCCGGCGCCTGGGCCGTAGCCTCGTCCCCAACCATACCCAGCGCCGCGACCCAGCCCCAGGCCCGGTCCGCCCCAGGGGCAAGGAGCACCGACGTCCGGCCCCTTGGCGAAGATCTGTTGACGCAGCGATTGGACGCGCCGGGTGAGCTTGTCGATCTGGGCCTGATCGGGTTCCTCCGCGGAACGCGCCTCGATCAAGGCGGCCATTGTGTGGTGCAGTCGGGCCTGCAATTGGGCGACCGTCGGCGCGTCTTGGTCCGCGGCGGTCTTGGCTTGTGCCGGTTCGTTGGCCTTGGTGGCTTTCTCTTCGGCGGCCAGTGCGGTGGTTCCGAACGCCAGCAGCGCCGCCAACGCCATGGTCATTGTCCAGTGGTTCGTCATCTCAACACCCTCCGATGTTTGGGCGGCCGTTTGTCGTTTCTGCGACTCCGCGGCCACCACGCTTCCGGTGCCCTGCAAAAAATGCACACTACTTTGCGGCCTTGTCGGAACGTTCTTGCAGCCCTGCCCTGCCCCGCTCCTCCGCCGTTTAACCGCTGGCGGACGATTTTCGCCCGAAAACGGCCGCAATTGGCCGGATCGAGCCGACTGGGGCACCATGAACTCGTCGTGCCCGACCCAACCACGAAAGAGAGAAAGCAACTGGTATGCCGATCGGCCGATCAAGAACAGTAGCAGGCACGCTCCGCCGTGCCGCTGGCCTTTCTCGCTTACCGTCAATCGTGCCGATGGACAACACGGGGCAAAAGAGGACAGAACCACGAAAGACGCGAAATACACGAAATGGGGAGAAGGAGTGGGGGCCTAGTCTTCTCTTGCGATCAGGCGTCGTTTACAATCTAGCGCGAGGCCGCCATTAGGGGTGTTCTTGTGGACATGGTGGCGGCTAGAGAACCTTGTGTGATCGAGCGAACTCCGATGAGCATGGTATGTGACGTTTACGCCGTTACTCCGTCAGACCTCGACCGCCTGCACAATGACCCTGACTTCTTCGGTGAACTAACTCGCTATGGCAATCAGGATGTCACCTCATGCTCTCTTGAAAAGGCGTGGCATGGACTTCATTATTTGCTCTCCGGCGACGCTTGGGAGTCCATGGGGCCGCTCGCGTTTGTCCTGGCAGGTGGTACTGAAGTTGACGGTTCGGATGGTGGATACGGCCCTGCACGATCGTTCACGCCTGATGAAACACGACAGATCAACACGGAACTCTCTGCCATCACCGACGACCAACTGTGGTCACGGTTCGACGCTGATGCAATGACCGCACAAGGAATCTACCCTGGAATCTGGAACGAGCCGGAGTGCGATCTGAAGGACGAATACACGACGTATTTTCGACAAGTGAAGCAGTTGATCGCTGATGCCGCGGCTCGCGGTCACGGGCTCCTGATAACGTTGGGTTAGTTGGTAGGGCGGTGCCGAGCTTGAGGCCCGCCAGCTTGGTGACTCATCGCATCTGGCGGGCCTCGCAAGCTCGGCGCCGCCCTACTTGGTTACCAATCTTGGTCGTCAAAGACCATCGGACGCCGCTACCGGTTTTGTTCGTCAAAACCGATTAGGGGGCGGCTTCTTTTCCGACCGGGGTTCGCTTACAATCAAGAGCAATCCATCATGGGAAGGGGCGGCGAAAAGACCGCTCGCGCCGAACGTGCCGATCACCTTCAGCTCGGAGGCATTGGATGAGTCTTCTGAACATCGAGGTCCGACGCTTCGCACTTCCGGTGCTCTTCGTTCCGCTCAGTCTGCTTCCGTGGACGGGCTGTCAAAACGGATCCAGTGATTCTCCCGACAAGCCTGAGCTTCAACAGGTGTCCGCGGCTCAAAAGTCGGACCGGCGCGAGTGGGAAGAGTTCTTCACCCAATGGCTCAAGGGACACAACGAAACCAAGGTCGTGTGCGGCGCGGACGGCGTGGGCATCGAGGGCAATGCCACGCGGTTGACGGCCTCGCGGTACAGTTCCACGAAACAGCAGGGCGGCTACCTGGTGGAGGTGGAGTTCCGCGTCCGGCTGCCCTCCGGCGGCGAGATCGTCGAATACGTGGCGGGCATGGGGACGACCGAGGACCAGGCGGTCAAGGATGCCCTGGCCAACTTCACGCTGACCACGTTCCATGTCGTCTACAAGTCCTTCATGAATGCGTCCGACCCGCACCAAACGGTGGAGACCGTCCCGATCGGAGGCAGT
>JBDKTH010001329.1:0-6600 GCA_039680305.1 Thermoguttaceae bacterium
TCGCTTGTCGAGGGTGGGCCGAACGTGTCGATCCTCGATCGGCCCGACGTCCAAAGCGGCGCCGCTGAGTTCAAACCAGTGCCGTTTGGGAACGACCTGTCGGCGCAATTGGGCGACCAGTTCGCCGCGCCCCTAGTGGGCAACTTCGATCCGCCGGTGGCCGGAGGCACGAAGATTCTCCGGCTGGAAGGCACCTCGCGCGACGACGTCTTCGAGTTCGTCGGCGGTCCGAAGTCCAGTTCGTGGATCGTCAAGCTCAACGGCGTAACCACAGCCGTGGCCGATGGCTTCACGGCCGTGGAGTTCGTTGGCCTTGGCGGCAATGACACCGTGCGGCTGACCGGCACCGAGGGGAACGATTATGTCGAACTGTGGAGCGACCACGGGACATTCAGTGGGACGGGCTATCGCGTCACCGTCGCCGGCGTTGAGACGATCACCGTCGATGGACGGACGGGCAGCGACACGGCCCTCCTGCACGACTCGGCCGGCGATGACCGTCTGGTCGCGAGTCCCACCAAGGCTTCGTTGACCAGTCCGGGATCGGCACGCACGGTAAGCGGCTTCGAAACGGTGACCGTCGAGGCGACCGCGGGCGGGGCCGACGTGGCGAGTCTCACTGACTCGGCGGGCGACGACACCTTCGAAGCGTCGCCGGACTTGGCCAAGCTCTTTGGCGAAGGCTTCTCCCTGGAACTCCGGGCGTTCGACTCCGTCAGTGCTTACGTCAGCACGGGCAACGACGTTGCACGGCTCTACGATTCGCTGGGCGATGACGCCTTCTTTGCCAACAAGAAGGAAGCAACTCTCCGCGGCAAGAGATTCCTCCTCCGGGCTCAGCGGTTCGATTCCGTGTACGGCTACAGCACGGCCGGCGGGAATGACGTGGCCCGGCTCGAGGGCACCACTGCGGACGACACGTTCGTGGCCACCCCAACCTTGGCGGAACTGCATGGCGCTGGCCTACTCCTGTCGGCCAGCCAATTCGAGACCGTCACGGCGATCGGCGGTGGCGGAACCAATGTGGCCTATCTGCACGACTCCGCGGGCAACGACGTCTTCGCAGCCAAGCCACGCGAGACCTCGCTCAGCGGCCAAGGGTTCCAGAACACGGTCGTGGGATTCGGTAAGGTCTACGGCTATGCCGACATGGGCGGGGTGGACGTCGCCTCCCTGTACGACGCCGCTAGCGACGACAGCTTCACAAGTGATCCGGCAGTCAGCACGCTCCAAGGCAAGGGCTTCTTCCTCCAGGCCGAGATGTTCGACTACGTGCACGGATTCGCGACCGGCGGACACGATGTCGCCACCCTCCACGGTTCCAGTGGCAACGACACACTCATTGCCGAACGAGGCGAGACGAAACTCAGTGGCGCAAGCTTCAATTCCCGCGCCAAGGCATTCGATGAGGTCTACGCCTACGGCGGCGAGGGAACCGCCGACAAGAGTGACGTCCGCGACACGGAGATTCAGACAGTGACCGCAGCCCAAGCCGCCCCGTTGGCTTCTTTCGAACAGATCCTCTGGGCTTACGACTTCGAGTCTGTTCGCGCGAAGAAGAAGTCTGCCCAGGCGGCCGCCATAGCCCTGAGCACGGTGGATGAAGTCTTCCGGGCGAATTGGGATTGAGCCTTGTGAACAGGTCCTGATGGGCCCACGCCGAAATCGGCTGGGCCCTCAGCCTGGATTCGGTGATCGACAGTCTTCCCCCCCCTCCACAACGTTGGCATGTCGCGGCTCTCTCGATGGCCGCAACTGCTTGCCCCGCTTCACGTTGCCGCCGGGGAGAGGGAGGGGCTATGGCTGGGCCGGGGCCGAGGCAGGCAGAGACGCCGGCGACGGGAAAAGCACCTTCTCGACGGCAGCGAGGAACTGGCTGCCAAAGGCCAGAAGCGGGCTCTCGTGGATGGGCTGATCGGGCGGGGCGTCGCCGATCAGGTAGAGCTTGTTGAGGGCCTGTCGGCCGCCAAACCGCAGTCGCGGCCAGTCGGGCGACTCCCAACGGCCGTGTGCGTTCCATGCCCAGAACAACCGCAACCGCTGGGTGCCTGTCGGGGTGGACTTGGTGAACACGGCCGTCGTGAACTCCACCTCGGTGTCACCCACACGGATCGGAAACTTCTGGGGTTTCCCTTCCATCAGGAAGCCGGCCCCCGGATAGCAAGCCTCCGGGGTGTGAACTGACACGTCACGCGAGATCCCACAAATCATGTAGACCGAGGCGACCTGGCCGGTCCTCGGGTTGGTGAAGCTGGCCGAGAGGTGTCCCTTGGCGCCGGCCATCTCCAATTCCCGCCGGTTGGTTGGCTCCGGATGACGTTCCCCTGTCCAGTCGCCAACGCTCATCGGAATCTTCTCATACGCGGCGGCCAGTGTCAACAGTTCCTCGGACGTCGTATCCTCCCACCGTTGCGTCCAACGCCCTTGAAGAATCGACGTCAGCAGGATCAGTACGAATCCGACGCTTGCGGGGACGATGAGTGACCAGTGACGTTGCATGGGAGGAAGGAGGAAGGACTAAGGACTAAGGACTAAGGATAGGAGGCTTGACCGGCCACTGGGATCGCAGACACTCTTTTCCGCTTTCCGCTTTCCGCTCTCTCCCTACACTGACGCCGATTCGGCCTCAATCGTGTAGGGGCGATAATAGGCGCGATACTTGCCAATGCTAACGCCATTGACCACGGCTCCCAAGAGCCGCAGGTCGACGGAGCGGAGCCGCTGGCAGGCCTCAAAGACCCGGTGCACGCGGCTCACGTCGCGGAGGATCGAGAGGATTACGGCGTCGGCGTATTCGCCGAACAGCAGGGCGTCGGCGTCGGTCAGCACCGGACCGGAGTCGATGATGATGAAGTCGAACTCCTCCCGCACCCGCTCGAAGGTCTTGTGCAGACCGCCGCGGGCCAGCGACTGGATCGCCTCCAGGTTGCAGTGGCCGGCCGGCGCCAGCCATAGCCCGGAGACCCGCGTTGGCCGGATGATCAGGTCCAACTCGGTCTCGCCACGCAGGACTTCGGAGAGGCCCGGTTCGACGGGCAGTTCGAACAGACGATGGGTCGACGGACGACGCAGGTCGCCATCGACCAGGAGCGTGCGGCGTCCGGAACGGGCGAGGCTCGCTGCCAACTGGCTGGAGAGGGTGGTCTTGCCTTCCTGGGCCAGGGCGCTGGTGACCATTACCACGCGCAGCGATTCGGAGTTGGCGCGGTGCAAAAGGGTCGTGCGGATGTTGTCGATCGATTCGATGAGCATGTCGTGGGGGCTGCTGGTCGCGTCGCCAAGCAAGCCGCCTCGCCAGCCATGGCGGGAAAGGACCGGCAGGTCGCCCATCACCTGGACGCCCAGGCCGTAGGCGACTTCCGAAGGCGAGTTGACCCGCCGCGAAAGGAAGTCGAGCGAGACCACGCCAAGCACAGCCACGGCGAACGCGGCGATGCCGGCAAAGGCCGTGGCCTGGTACTTTCTCTGGATGTCGCTGCTCCGCGGCCGGGTCGCGGCTTCGAGTTCGGTCACGCGGGGGCCCGCCTGCATCTCGATTTCCCGCTGCTCGAGCTCGTCGCCCATGCTATAGGTGATCTTCCGGAGCCGGTCCAGTTCGACCTTGCGGGCTTCGAGGTCGGCCGAGAAGGTGCCAAGCTTTTCGGCATCCTGGGCGGCTTCCTTGAAGTGCCCCAGGGCGATCTCAAGCTCCTTGTCGAGCACGGCCTTTTCCAGTTCCACGTCCTGGATCTGGGAACTGATCAGTTCGGTCTGCGTGGGGGGCGCCACGGCCAGCCCTTGGGCGACCTGGGCCTTGATCGTTTCCGCCAATTTCGGCCGGAGTTCCTCTTCCCGTTTCTTGATCCCTTGCTTGATCGAGTCGATGCGGTCCTGGAGGCGGACGACGCTGGCCGCCTTCATGCCCCCCTTGGCCCGCAGCGACTCCTCGAAGACCAGCATCTCCAGCTTGGCGATCTCGTTGTTCGCCTGGACGATCGAGGGGTCTTGAGCCAGCGCCATGTCGACGAGCCGATCGGCGAGCTTGCCCTTGTCCTGGCTGAGATCCTCGCCCTGTTCGTTCTTGCCCAGCCGGGCCTTGAGGATGCTCAGCCGTCGCTCCATGCCGCTGAGTTGACGCCGCAGGTCGTTGACCCGGTTGCGATGGTCGGCCAGGCTGTCCAGGGCATGGATCTCTTTCTGCCGCGTGGTGAACGAGTCGCTGGAGTTGGTCTGGTTGGCCAATTCCTGATAGGTGAAGGTCTTCTTCTTGACCTGTTCCTGATACTCCCGGTAACGTTGTTCCAGAAGCCGCTTGCGGCGCGAATGGATCTCTTCGTCCCGGGTCACCACTTCGTCCATGTAGGCGTCTTTAACTGCATTGACGATGGCTACCAGTTGGTCCGGATCGTCGCCGCGCATGGCGATTTCGAGGATTTCCGTGTTTCCGGGGAAACTCACGGCGATCTGTTTACGGAGCCAGTTGACCGGATCGAGTTCGTTGCGGATGTAGGGCAACGGGGAGATCCCCGGCTTGCGCAGGGCCGCGTTGAGGACGAGGTTGCTGGTGATCAACGTGGCCTGAGCACGCCGCTGGTTGAGGAACTCGTCGCCGGTCGACTTGTTGAACATGAGGTGCGGCCGCTGTTCGGCGACGCGCAACCAGGCCGCGGCCGTAAAGTTGACCGGGATCACATACCAGGCAATCGCCACGGCCGTGCTCGCCGCCAAGAGTCCCAGCCCCAAGGCCCAGCCCCATCGCCGCCGGAGGGCATACAACAGGTCGATTGGCCGGGGCGTGAAGGAGAGGATTTCTGGCCGCCGGCTTGGCTCGCGGCCGGTGGCAGGCACCAGCGAGCCCTGATGCACGGCCTCGGTGAACGACATATCGCCCGAATTGCTCTCAGAGTGCGAGACCACGGAAATACCTCTTCCAACGAACGGCTCGGGTCAGTCAACCTTGCAGCGCATGGTTGGTCGCTAAACGTCTATCCTGATCGCAAGTGCCAGACCGGTCAACAGGGGACGGCCGGTTCTTGTGGTCTAAAGTCTTGCCCCGCCTCCACTTTTCGCTACAAGCCCTCCGGTCAAGGTGATCGGAAGGGTGTCGCTTTTTCTCCCCATCTTCCCAGGCGTGAGGTCTTCTCGCCACACGTCCCCTATCGCCAGCGGCCGAGCGTCGGCACCGGGACCGAATCGTCGACCTCCACGAAGAGGTGCGAGAGGATCGTCAGTTCCAGCCAGAGCAGGGCCAGGGCCAGGGGCATCATCATGTAGCCGGCCCAGTCGTGAAACACGCGTTCCGCCAATTCGCTGCTGGCCGTGCGGTAGAGCACGCCCGTCACGGTGATCCGGACCACGTTGACCGTCAGGGCAATAGGGACGGCACTCAGCAGGATCACGAGATTCTCCCACCAACTGCGCCGAACCAACAAAACGATCGCCACCGACAGGGCGAGGAAGATCGTCGTCATGCGCAGGCCGCTGCACTGGTCGACCACGCCCAACTGCAGCTCTTCGATGCAGATCCGGTTGCCTCCGTCGTTGTAGGCCTCGATCCCCAAGGTTTGCAGGGAAAACGTACTCACGTCGGTGGCCAGCGACTGGAGTGGGGCCAACAGCGCCCGTTCCAGGCTCCACGGCAAGGGGAACATAAAGAGCAAGAACACGGCCGCCGGGCCGGCCCAGCGGAACAGCTTCGCGCCGCCCGCCAGCAGGATCACGCCCGCCAGACTCGGCACAAAGGTGTACATGTCGGGGATATCCAGACCGATATGGGCACAGGCCAAACGCCCTCCCAGGCCGAGTGCGAGCAGCACAACGCCGCACCAACGCTCGCGCCCACGGATCTTGCACGCTCCCGGACCTTCGCCCCAGATTACGACCGCAGCCATCCCGACGACCAGGATGCCCGCCGCGAAGAACAGCGGCGCAATGATCTGCTTCAAAACGAGGGCCACCCCTGGGGACAGGCCAGAGGGCAGGAACCAGGAGATCGTCGCGGCCAACCCCAACAGCACGGCTGCCACGACAAGGATTCTCTTCTCCCGAACGTTCTCCACCAGCGGAGCGTCGGCTTTGCCTTTCCGTCGCAACCACAACAAGAGAACCGTGAACACGGGCACGAGGAAGCCATGCGAGTACTGCGGGCCTTCCCAGTAGACCGCTGTCTCGGTCAACGAGTTCCAGTAGCTCCACAGCAAAACCACCAACAGCGACCCGAGGGCGACCCACGAGGCTACGCGAGTCTGGCCGTCTTGTGGAGTTGTGGCGGAAACCGTTGCGTTTGACATGCGTCAGCACCCAAGCCTGATCCGGAAAATGGGTTCCACCCGGAAGGGGCGGCCGAAGCTACTGCTCGCGGCAGCGCAATGGAGGAGGGCGACTTGCCTAGAAACCACGATAATCAGACACGTCAAGAAATGTCAACGAAATTACCCACCGTTTGGCTGGCCTCGCCCATCAGCCAACCGCCCGATCCGGAAAAACCGCCCGGGACAGCCCTTGCGCAGACGCGAAATCCCCCCACTTTCGTGAAAACAAGGCAAAGTGGCTGGCGGGGTTTGCCGATTATTCCGACGGTGCCGATTGCAGAGAGAATATCGGACGGTCGCCCTTTGGGGG
>JBDKTH010001040.1:0-12060 GCA_039680305.1 Thermoguttaceae bacterium
CCGCCGCCATACTCGCCCCGGACCTAGAGCCACCAATCGGTGTTGCCATAGGTCCACAGGCGCCGGGCGATGCGAGGATTGGGAAAGAGGATCTCGAACCGGGCGTCGGGGCTCGGTGTCCAGACGATGCCGCCCGCCGGGAGAAGCTTCACGCGGATGCGGTCGAGGTAAACCACGCCGCCTTTGAGCTGAACACTGGGGGAGAGGGAAAGGACCAACAGGCCGTGCCCTTGGAAACGGAGGCTCTCTTCGACGACCTTCTTGAAGTCGGAATAGACCCCGACCCGGAAGCCAAGTTCCCCGCCGACGACCTGGCTGATCTGCGGATTCCAGGCCGCGTCGAGGTACGGGTCGTAGGTGCGCGAGGGGAGAAAGCCGGGGGCCCCGGGAATCGTGTCCGGTCCGTTCCACAACTCCATGGAGAACCCGGGGGTCACCAAGAGCGGCGTTTGCGTGTTGTAGAAGAAGGGAAGGGCAAAGGTGGCGCTCAGGTCGAACGCGTTGACGCCCAGCTCATTCGACGCCTTGCCGGGGATGTAGACGGCGTCGAGACGGACCTCCTGCAAGAACTTGGTCATCGTAGTGAACGTCCCGCCGGTGGACGGCAGCGTCGGAGTCGTCGGCAGGTACGGATCTTGCGGCAAGAGGGTCGGCTGCTGGGCCCCGGGCAGACCGTAGGGGTCCCAGCCCGGCGCCGTTTGGATGTTGCCCTGGAACGCGGCCGAGGGCCCGGCCGGATTGATCGCGCTTGGCCCTTGAACGTAGGTGCCGGGTGGTGTTGCCGTATAGGCGCCGGGGGCCGGAAGCGTGTTCGGCACGCCGTAGGTGGCCGACGGTGCGTAGATATTGCCGGCCCCGGGAGCCGCGGCGGCAGGGGCTTGGAGATACGTGCCCGGAGCGCCGGTGGCGGCTGGGGCATACGTGTTACCCGCCTGCGCATACGTCATGCCCGCGGGGGCAAAGGCCGAACCGGCATAGCCGGCCGTCGTCGGCGCTGGGGAGGTGAGCGGCGTCCCGCTGACTGGGTTCTGCGAAACGGGGGCAGCCGTATTCAGGGGAAGCGCGGAGGGCATGCGGACCCGTTGGCCCCATGCTGGCCAAGGCGTCATGACCAACAGGGCGGTCAGCAAGCCGCAGGCGATTCTTGTGGCATCCACCACGGTTTCCCCCAAATTGAGAAGCACGCCCCGAATCGACAAGAGCGATCGAAGGGGTGCTTTGAATACCAGGGCTGCCCCGACTGGTCAAGAGTGATTCGCCCAGACTCGGGATCTTGCTAGCACTTTTTGCCAACTATGGCCGTACACCGCTTTTGGTGACGCGTATGCTCGGTATAATGAGCCACCTGGGAAAGAGAGGATGACGGGGTATGCCCTCCGATCGTTTGGATCTCGATCGCTTGTTGGCTAGTTCACTGGTCGCCGACGTGGAGTACTATGCCACGCTCGGCTCGACCAATGATCGCGCCAAGGAGTGTGCTGCGCGCGGACCCGGCAAACTGCCGCTTCTGGTCATCGCCGACGCCCAAACGGCCGGGCGGGGGAGGGGGGCGAATCGCTGGTGGACGGGCCACGGCAGTCTCGCCTTCACGCTGCTCTTCGACGCCCACGAGCTTGGCCTTGAGCGGATGCGGCTGCCGCTGGTCGCCCTGGCCACCGGCGTGGCCGTGGTCGAGGCCGTCGCGCCCCTAGTGCCGTCCCTGTCCGTTGGCGTGCGTTGGCCGAACGATGTCTATGTGGGCGATCGAAAGCTGGCCGGGCTGCTGGTCGAGGTGCCGACGGAACGGTTCTTCGTGGTCGGCATCGGCGTCAACATCAACAACACGTTGGCCGACGCCCCGGCCGAGCTTGCCCGCAAGGTGACGACCCTCCGCGACCTGACCGGCGCGGCGCACGACCGCACGGCGATCCTTCTGGCGATTCTCGCCCAGTTGACCGCGTGGCTTCACTGCCTGGCGTCGACGCCCGAGGCGGTCGGCTCGCGGGCCAACCAACTCTGCCTGCAGCACGGTCAGACGCTAACGCTCGATGCGGGCGGCCGCCTGGTCACGGGCACCTGTGCGGGAGTCGCTTCCGATGGGGCCCTGCTTCTCGAAACGCCGGAAGGCCGACGCCGGTTCTATTCCGGCGTGCTCAAGCACGACCGGTAGCCCGCACTCCTCCGCGCAGGGGAGGGGGGGTAATGGGTTTTGACGGCCAAGATCGGTAACCAAGTAGGCCGGTGCCGAGCTTGCGAGGCCCGCCAAATCTGGGACGGTGCCATGGCGGGCCTCGCAAGCTCGGCACCGCCCTACCTTAATGCCCGGAACGCCACGCAGTTCCCTACAGGTTTTGCTGGTCAAAACCCTACAGACACCGCTACCGGCGATCGGGGGCCTGTAGCGAAGCACTCTTCGCGGCCTTCTTGGCGTCCTCCGGGGGCGGCGTTTCCGGGTCGAAGGGCTTGAAGACTCGCTGGTCGTAGTTCGACAGGGCCTGGGTGGCGTGCATCACCGCGTCAATGTCCCGCGGGGCCATCATGCTCAGGTTCCAGCCCGCGCCACGGTTGGCAAGCAACTGGGCCAGGTAGATCACCGAGCGAAGCACCTGGGGATCTTGCAGGCGATCTTCCGGGAGCGAGAACACCAGCCATTCCATGATCCGGCCCGTCGCCAGCAGGGAGGCGGTCAGATCGTTGCTGGCTCCCTTCATCGCGAAGAACTCGCCGTTCCAGGAGCCGTCCGCGTTCTGCAGATTCAAGGCATACTGCTGATAGTCAGTCACATGGTCCTGGGCCTTGCGGAAAGGGCCCTCCACGGGCTGCTTGCGCTTGACGCGGCGGTGCACGGCAAAACTCAGGGCCATCAGGCGATCGGTCACATCGCAGGTCGACGCGTCGGGGGTGCGCCCCAGCTCCTCGCGGACCAGCCGTTCGACCGACCACTTCTCCCCGCTCTTGTTCTGCCAGCTCTCGCCTTCCGGGACGTAATACGCCAGGCCGATCAGCTTGAACGAGAGATTGCCCCCGCTTTGGCAGGACGATTTCTCGTACTCCACCAGATCGGCGACCGTGCCGCGATACTTGTCGACGCGAAGCTCGTAATCCGAGTTGACCATCGACAGGGCCAGGAAGGCGAGGAACTCGCCGGGCTGACGCTGCAGTCCATAGCCGACGCGAGGCATGACGCGGTCCTCGTCGCGCAGCAAGAGCTGGTAACCTCCGCACGGGTAGTTCCAGCACAGGACGCCGACGCCGTTGAGCTTCTGCGCCGAGGTGCCATCGCCGATCTCGGCCAGGCAACCGTAGGCCAGGCAGAAATCGATGATCTCGCCGGGCGTGTTGTCCCGCGTGTTGAACGGGAGGCGGTAGCCGATCCCCACCGCCTGGCGCACGCGATCCCTGAGTTCGGTCAGCTCCTTGCTCAGCGTCGGTTTCGCCGGCGTCGCAGGGGCTTCCCCCGTCTTTTTCGCTTCGTCCTTTTTCGCTTCGTCCTTCTTCGCCGCTTGCGGCTTAGCTATCGCGCCATCCGAAGTCTCCTCGCCAACCGAAAGCGACTGGGCCAACGCGACCACCAACAAACCGCTCAGAATCGGGAGGAATGATCGAACACCTAGGAAACGACGCATCGTGAAAAACTCCTCGAAAGGAAGGCGATACACGGCCCGAACCGAGGCTCAGGAGCCCGTTCCGCTCAGCTTGGTGTTCTGGGCCGCGCTGGGCTTGGAGCTCTGCTCGATCGACGTCTTGGCGTCGCGATCCGCGGCGGTCTTCGTCGTCGACTCGCGGCTCGGACGGTCGATCAAGAAGCCGCCGGCGCTGCCTCGCATGTTGTAGGAATTGTTCTGCACGCCACAGCCGTAGGTATCGTTGCCGCCGTAGTCGACCACGAAACTGAAGTTGCCGCCGCACTCCGGCATCTTGTGATAGGAGATGCTCGGCGAGTTGTAGGCCTGGTTGTAGCCGTGGTAGATGTCATCGCCGTCGTAGTCGAACAGCACGCCGAGGCTGGCCTGAGCCCCATTGCCCTGGACCGCTCCGCCGGTGGCCAGATACTGGTCGTTGCCGCCGAAGTCGCAGAGATAGCCGACCGAGGCGTCCCACCCGAAGCCCGTGCCCATGATTGTGCCGTCGTACGAGTCGCTGCCGTAGTCGTCAAAGAGGAATCCCAGGGCGTAGTGGCAGCCGAAGCCGTTGCCGAACCGCTGGAACTTGGCCTCGCTGCGCGGGCCGCCATGGTAGTTCTTGCGCGTGGAGCCGAGGTGCTGGTCGTTGCCGCCGAAGTCGCGGGCAAAGCCGATCCCCAGCCAGTAGCCGCCTCCGTGGCCCATGTAATCGAATTCGTAGACGTCGTCGTCCCCGCCGTCGAGGATCACGCCAATCCCGCCATTGGCGACCTGACGCAGGCCGGCGCCGACGCCCTGCGACCAGCCTTCGTAGCCCGGCGTTTCTTCATAGGAGTCCAGATAGAGGCCGCCGGCATAGTAGTAGTCCTTGCCGTCGAGGTCCTCCAGCAGGCCGAAGCCGCCTGGGGCCCCGAAGCCCTGCGCCCACATGGCGGCGTGATAGCGGTCGTTGCCCGCACGATCGATCAGGATTCCGAAGCCGCCGAGGGCTTGGCCTTGGACCCGGCGAACGCCCACGTAGGCATCGCTGCCCGCATAGTCGATCAGGATGCCGACTCCGCCGATCGCCGAGCCCTGCGCGAGGTCTTGGGCCTGATACGTGTCGTTGCCCGCCACGTCCAAGAGCATCGAAATGCCCAAGAGCGCCGCGCCTTGCACGGCCGACGACGTGGCCCGGTAGACGTCGTTTCCCGCCAGGTCGAGGGTCACCAGGACGGGGCGTTCGAGCGAAGCGGTCCCTTCCCGATACTCGTCGTCGCCGCCCAGGTCGATGAGCACGTTCACACTGCGCATCTTGTCCAGGTCATAGGTGTTCTTCCCCTTGCCGCCGATCACGATGATGCCGGCGGGGGTGACGATCTGTTGAACGATCGTCCCGCTGGCGCCGGCGACCGTCACATTCCCCTCCGCGGGCAGCTTGGCCAATTGCTGGAGCAACTGCGGATCGGCCAGCGCGGCCAGCGACTCGGCGGCCGCATAGAGGCCATTGCGGTCGAGCTTCATCAGCAGCTGGCAGAGGCGCTGTCCGGAGTAGCGATCCGGCAGGGTGTGGCCGTTCTTGGCTTGGGAGACAAACACCGGGAAGAGACTGCGTCCCAACTCGGCGATCTCGCTGCGGTTCAAGGGCGAGAGGGCTTCGCTGTAGCCTGCCTGAGCGCCGGTCAGCGCTCCCTGCACGGCTTCCAGGGCTTCTTCGGGCGACTTGACCGTGCGCGGCGCGAGCGGCTGCTGACGTTTGAGGTCCATCTTCCTGCGCGCCGTGGCCAAAACCTTGAGCAGGCTCTGATCCTGGGCGTCGTCGCATAGAACCTGGTGCAGCTGACGCGTAAACTCCTCCGCTTCGGCCGGGGCCTTGACCGGTTCGCGCAGCAGGTGGTCGAACCAACTCAAGCGGCACAAGTTGGTCACCTCCGAAGTGGCGTAAGGGCCCGCGGTCGCGTCGAGCTTCCCGCCGAGAAAACGGCTAAACTGCGAAAACTGAGGCGCGATCTGCCGGTCGCGAAACCCGGCGAGCATTTCCTGCTGGACCAGCGAGACCATTCCGGGGGCCAAGGGATTTCCCACCGTCTTGGCGGGCTCCGGCTTGGGTTCCGCCGCCTGGCTCAAAGCAACTGAGCCGGTGGCAACGATTGCTGTCAGGGTCGAAATGACAACGAGCCAGAAAGACGACTTATTACCCCCCCGAAGCCGGCAGCGGGACTTCATCCTGCATCTCCTTCGTAACATCGACGTCGGCGTTCCCTCGGTTGCACTGCCCCAGCTTGCATGAGGATACCCGCCAAAGGGACTGCCGAGCCACACTCGTGTCCCGCGGGCGTCTAGAACCACTAGACCAGGGGCCATTTAATCCCCGGCCACTACAGAGAGCCGGTATTCTAAGGCGGGGAGGCCAAGCCCGTCAACCATCCGTATGCGACAAGATCCGAAGACTTCTCCAAACCCTTCGGCTTAACTTCGCCTGCTACTTGAACAAGGCTGCCTGTCGAGGATCGAAGAACAGAAATGTCGCGCGTGCAGGAAGAATACGGCTGGCAAACCGCATGCGCGAGGTGCTGTTGCCGTTGCAGCCAGCAAGCGCCAGTGATGGCGGCGGATGGCCAGCATCGCTTGCTGGTCGATGAGGTCACCGACGATGGGGCGACTTCTTGTTAAACGGCCTCTGGAGGGCCGCCACGGCGATCTCCTGGCGATTGTGTGGGAGTTGCCTCGCTGCGATCTCGTTGTAGCCCCAACTGCGGATGCGTTCGAGGTATTCTGGCACCTTCTCCGCCAGTTTCCACTCAAACAGTTTCAGCGTGAGCAACATGCCCCGGATGTTAACCTCTGGATGGGTAACAACTTCCTCAACAACATCCAACGTGTAGTTGGGCGCGACATTCATATCCGCCGTGAGCCAGCGAACCTTGCGGAACTCCTTGCGGCGCACTTCCGAGGCCCGCTTGCGGATATGCGTGAACTGTGGGTGGGCCAGCACCGCAGGATCCATCTCCGCCGGATCAACTCCGATGACGACCAGCCCACGGTCCAAGAGAGCTTGACTTGCCCCCCCAGGAGCACTGCCGATCTCCACGCACCGCGAGCCAGGCGTCATGGGCAACTGCGACCAGCGCAGGGCGTCTTCCATTTTCAGCCATGCACGTGAGACCACGTGCGGCGGTAACTCAAGTGGGACAATTCCACCTGGCCAACGAGTGGGGACCGAAATGACTTTGTGGTGCCCGACCCACCATTCGTCTGGACCGACGAGAACACAGTCCAACACATGCTCGCCATGCCGAGCCGGTTTCTCCGGATCCTCCGCTCCCGGGGCAAGCTGCTCCGGGGTTGGACACGCGGCGATAATCGCCCCATGCACTTCTGCCGCCAGCGGCGTGATCGACGGCTCAAAGCCGTCCTCGCCCGGCTTGGCCGTGTCACGTTCCCAGACGTGCAGCCGGCGCACGGGACGTTGGCCGCAGAGTTCCCAGACGCTCTGGGCCATCTGCTGGCGAGTCTCGCCGCTGGCCTTGCCCATCGAGATGGCATACGCCCGGGCAAAGACCGATTCGAGATCGAAGTCGTCGTGGATCGGATGGTCCGGCGGGACTTTGAAGGTGAGGAAGCCAGGACGGGAGTACGCGGCATGCATATCCGGCCATCGCCGATGCACCTCGTACTTCACCGCGGGCTCGGCACCAATTTGACAGGTCACAAAGAAAAAGGTGGGCGTGCCAGCCATTGCTCGTGATTACTCGACTTCCGTGGTGATAAGGACTTCCGCGTCGGGCATGGCGGCAAGCCATCGGGCCAGAATCCCCGTGGGGGCAGTTGGATCGTCTTGTCCCCGCATTTATCCTAGTTTACAGTCGCAACCACCGTTGGGCAACCGGCCACTAAGCGTGGGGGGAAGGATTGCGGACTTGCACGCGACTCACGCCTATGGGGTTTGACGAACAAAGCCGGTAAGGTAGGGCGGTGCCGAGCTTGCATCCGCCGTGCGATCTGTCAGAATGTGGCCAGAGGTGGGGACTCCGCAATTCCAGCAGCAACGTCGTGGAGAACGAGATGAACGTGCTGATCGGCCTGATTCTCGGTTTGGTCGCGGTTGGCGAGGCCTCGCCGCAGGCGTGGTGGATCGAAGGGGAGGCGTGGTTCGCCCAGCAGGGTTCCTTCGGACCGGATCGGCCGCCGTTTGCCTCGCAAGGCGAGTGTCTCGGCTCAGGTTGGGCAGGCCACGTCGGGCACTCGGCTACGTATCGCTTTTGCCTTGAGCAGCCGTCGAGCGAACTCTCGCTCCACATCCGCTACGCCCGCCGCGATCCGGCGGCCTCCCGGCTCGAAGTCTTGTGGGATGGAAAGTCGATCGCGACGGCGCTGGTCTGTCCATCGACCGGTGGTTGGGGCCATCTCCGCGACGAGGAGTGGCAGTGGCTCTCCCTGCCGCTCGCGTCTGTGGCCAAGGGCTGGCACGAATTGAAGCTTGTTTCGCTGGCGGACAAGAACAATACGAACATCGATGGCTTCCTGCTCACCCGGCCAGGGTTCAAACTGCCGGGGCAGCGAAAGACGATCGAGTCGCTCCCACGGCCACCGCTGCGCCGCAGCCCCGAAGCGCCAGGGCCCGACTGTATGGATGAGCGCCTCACCCTGGAATCGTTCGACGGCCGCGTGGACGACTGGTATTACCCGGCCGAAGAACCGGCCCAGCGGGCCGCCCTGGCCGTGCCCTCGCTTTTGGCGATCGGCTCCCAGGAGGTCACGCTTGCTACGGCCAAGGGCGGGCAGGCTCGCGCGTCGATCGGCGATGAGGTCGACGGCTGGCGCGTCGTCGAGACGCTCGACGACCCGGAGCCGTGCGTGGTGCTGGAACGGGAGTTCGGCCGCTGGGGACTGATCGTCGCTCTCGGTCGCAAGGGCGTGGTGGCCGAAGTGCGCAAGGCGGTCGGACGGCTCGACAAGATCGACGAGCCGCAGCTCCGTTTTCCCAAGGACTATTTTGAGACGTTGCTCGACGCCCGGGAAGACGTGCTGGCCGACAAAGTCCTCGCCACGGGTCGCGATCCGTCGTATGAAGGCGTTGCCGGATTCCTGACGCCACTGGACACCTACACCTTCCTCGGGTCGCCCGAATCCTCGAAAAAGCATGTCGTGGATCCCGACGGGCCGATCGGCACGCTCATCAACTACGCCAAGAAGGGCCAGCTCCTGGAAGAGGTCCTCTTTGATCCGGCCAAACAAATGCCCGGGTTGGAGCCGACCGCCGCGAAACGGGGGCTGCTGGGCGGGTATCTCCCGGCGATCGACTATGGCTTCTTCGATTCCCAACGGCAAGCAGGCTACGAACTGTGTGCGTTCATGGAGCCGGGCGATTCGTCGAGATCGCTCGTCCGGCTGCGGCGGACCGACGGAAAGGCCTCCTACTTTCGGATCGCGCCGCTCGAAGAACTCAAGGACGGCAAGGCCTTCTTTGCAGGGCTTCTTAAACTCCAGCGGTCGTGGGAAAAGCGTCTGGCCGGCGGCATGCAGCTGAAGGTCGCCGATCGTCGAACAATGGACGTGGCTCGCGGCTCCCTTGTCTTGGCCTTGAGTGGATGTCCCGGAACGCATCCCAAATACGGCATGGGCGGCTATTGGGGAGCGACCGATACCCACGACGGCTTCCCGCCCACCACGCTCGCGCTTGGCTCGTGTCTGTTGGATTGGGGCTTGGACGAGGAAGTCAAGACGCGGCTGGGATACTACTTCGACCGGTTCGTCAAGGAAGATGGCACCCTGCGATACTACGGTCCGGCCGTGGCCGAGTATGGGCAGCTACTGGATCTGGCCGTGGCCGTGGTCGAGCGAACCGGAGATTCCTCCTGGTTCGACCGTCACCAGCAGGCGATCGAACGGATCGCCGGCTACCTGCGCGGGCTGCGTGTCCAGGCCAAGCAGTCGCAGCCGGCCGACGCCCACACGCACGGCCTGATCATCGGCTCAGCCGAGGCCGACACGCGGAACGACACCCGATGCTACTTCTCGGGCAACGTCTGGTGCTGGCGCGGGCTGCGGGAAGTCGGCCGCCTGCTCGTGTCCCTGGGCCACCAACGGCACGACGAGACGATGGCTGGCCGTGGCCAAGAGCTTCTTACGGAATGCGAGTCGCTGCGGGCCGACATCCAGCGGGCGGTCGCGCGCTCTGTGGTCCAATCGCAAGGGCGCCCGTTCCTCCCGCCGATCGCTGGCGACTGCAAGCCGTTTGGCCGGATGACGGAGAACACGTTGGCCTCCTATACCAACTATCGCTACTGGCTGGAGATTCTGTCGGCTCGCTGCCTGGAGTCGAAGCAAGAGGAGATGATCCTCGACTACCGCCAGCACGTTGGCGGCGAGTTGCTGGCGACGACCCGTTTTGCCAACCATCTCGACGATTGGCCCTACTACCACCAGGCCTTCGGCCTCCTGTCGCATGACCGGATCGACCGATACCTCTTGGGTTACTTCGCCCATATCGCCCATCACCAGACACCCGGCACGTTCACGGCCTACGAACAAGTGCCGATCCGTGGGTGGCGGTTCCGCCGCCAGGTGGCCGACTACTGCATCCCCAGCCAGTTGACGGCCGCCCTCATGACACGCTGGATGTTCGTCTTCGAGGAACGAGACAGCGACGCGCTGTGGCTCTGCCGGGCCGTGCCCCGGGCCTGGTATGGCGAAGAACTGTCAATCACCAACGCCCTGACACGTTGGGGGAAAGTATCCCTGCGCCTAGAGCCCGAAAAGGACCTGCAGGAAATCACCGGCCAAATCACCGTCTCAGGCCCCAGCCGGCCAACCCTCCTGCTCCGCATCCGGCATCCCAACGGCCTGCGCCTCGACCGTTGTGAAACATCCGGCGCCCGCTGCCTCCAGATCGACGCAGCAGACGACCTCGTCCGCCTGGAGCCGCAAGCCGAGACGATCCGCGTGAAGCTTTCGTTTGGTCGCCCCCATTGAATCCCAGGGCGACCCCGAAACTCCGAGAAGAAATACGAGGAGGAGAACCACGAAAAACACGAAAAGGAAGACAGCGGAAGAGCAGATAGAGAGACATTCCGCCATCTGATTCTTCTTCTTCTCCTCCTACTCCTTTCGTGTCTTTCGTGGTTCTCCTCTTCTTCTCTTCTCCGCGACCTCTGTGTCTCCGTCGTGATACTCCCGTCCTTCGCCGAGTCAGCGTTGCAGCACCATCGCTATTTCTTCGCCGGAAGGAACGGGAACAACTTCCTCAACTCCTCGGCGTTGGGTCGGCGCCCATACTCGCAGATCTCGAAGGCTTCGGCATAGCGGACCTGCTTGCCGGCCTCGGGGCCGTAGACCTCGACGAGCTTGTCGCGATACTGGTCGGCGGTCGAGGCGAACCGCCGGCGGAACGCTTCGCGGACTTGCTGCCGCTTCTTTTCCCGCTCCGCGGGATTGTCCAGGGCCGGATTGGGCTTGCCCATCGCCCCGCCCTCGACGAACTGCGACTCCATCGCCACCAGGGCGTCGACCTTCTTGTCGATCACGCGGTCGATCGACACGACGATGTCGGCCCGGAACGGATTCGGCCGCTGGAAGTGGTCCTGGGAGTAGAGGAACAGCGGATTCTTCTCGAGCGCCGGCACGTCGGGGCAGAAGTAGGGCACGCCGACCATGAACGCACAATCCTGCATCAGCACGCCCACGTAGCGATGGTCCGGATGATAGTCGTTGGGCCGGTGGCCGATCACAATGTCGGCGCCCCAGCGGCGGATGAGCCGTGTCAGCAAGCGACGGTTTTCCATGGTCGGCATCAACTCGCCGTCGTGGATGTCGAGCACGGTGCTCGTGGTGCCGAGGATTCGCGAGGCCTCGCCGACCTCGGCCGTGCGCCGCTGGGCCAGGGCTCCGCCCGCCATGCTGAAATGGCCAATGTCGCCGTTGGTCACCGAGACCAGTTGAACGTGATGTCCCAACTCGGCCCACAGCGCGCCGGCGCCTCCGGCTCGAATCTCCGCATCGTCGGGATGAGCGCCGAACACGAGGATTCGCAGCTTCCCATCATCGCGGTTCGCCTCGCCGCCGACCGGATCGCCCGCGACCGCCGCGGCAGGCTTGGCGGTCGTCTGGCCCGCAAGTTGCCGCTCCAGGCCGATAGATGAGAGGCCAAGAACGAGAAGAATCGCCACGAGCGTCGGTGCAGAAGACAGTGATCGGTACATGCGGTCTCTCCCTTGGATACTCACGGGTCGGTCGTTAACCCTTGACAACTCGGAGCTTACCCCGGGGCGGTGCGTCCTGCAAGCCAGTCCCGATTGTTTTCCCGGAGAACGGCCAAGCCCGGCCACGCGGCCATCTGCTCGCAGCTTGACGCGCCCCCCGCCGCCATTACAATGGCCAAGAGTACGCCCCGCCGTAACGATATCCCGCCCCCCATGTTTCACCAAGGAAAGCAGCCATGGATCGTCGTGGTTTTCTGAATCAGACATCGGCCCTGGTT
>JBDKTH010001285.1:0-7800 GCA_039680305.1 Thermoguttaceae bacterium
CAGGGGATCCGGCAAGGGGATGTGCTTGTGGGCATGCACATCTGGGAAACGATCTCGCTGGAGAACGTCTCCTACATCATCAATCGTCCGGACTTTGCCAGCCTGACGCCGATCAAGTTCTTCATCCTCCGGGGAAGCGAGACCCTCTACGGGTATCTGCCGGTGGCCGTGACGAAGACCGCCCAGCGGTAAGGACCCGTCCAGAAATAACTTGGAGAATTGAGCTACCAATGAAGCAACTGCCCTGGGAAGACCCGGGAAGCCTGCACGGGGTGTGACGGCAGTTGCTTCATTGATGAACGACGAATTCTCCGGAAAACTGCCCAAGAGCCCCGCAAGGCCCCCAGTAGAAAGAGAGAATCCGCCGTTGGTCATGGATTGCCATGCGTCGAAGGCTCGGCGGATCCTCTCTTTCTAGTAGCTCAATTCTCCAAGTTATTTCTGGACGATTCCGAAGGGGCTTTGGGTTTTGGGTGGCCGAGCGGGGCAATTCGCAGTATCCTAATAGGATCGTGAGCGCTCGTCGCCTCGCCCATCCCAAAGAAAAATGGAAGCCGATCTGATTGCCCATCTTCGTCGGCGTTTGCCCGCCCATCCGTTGCTCCGGTTGGGTATTGGGGACGATGCGGCCGTGCTGCGCATGGCCGGCGTCGAGGAATGCGTGATTACCGTCGACATGATGATGGATCAGGTCGACTTCGAACTCGGCCAGGTTGACGCACGCCGGATCGGGCGCAAGGCCTTGGCGATCAATCTGAGCGATCTGGCAGCGATGGCCAGCGAACCGTTGGCGGGGGTCGTGGCCGTGGCACTACCGCGATCGGGCGGCATGAATCTGGCCGTGGAGTTGTACGAGGGGATGCTGCCCTTGGCCGAGGAATTCGCGGTGGCCATTGCCGGCGGTGACACGAACAGTTGGAATGGTCCCCTGGTGATCAGCGTAACGCTCTTGGGCAAGCTCACGGCTCGGGGGGCCCTGCGGCGGAGCGGAGCGCGGCCGGGAGATCGGCTCCTGGTGACGGGCAGCCTGGGCGGGAGTATCCTGGGCCGGCACTTGGATTTCCAGCCCCGCGTGCGCGAGGCTCTCGCGCTCATGCGAGGCTACGAACTGCACGCCGGGATGGATATCAGCGATGGGCTGTCGATCGACTTGGCGCGGCTCACGGCCGAGAGCGGCTGCGGGGCCGAGGTGTGGACCGACGCTGTGCCCATCGCTGAGGACGCGTACCGCCTGGTCGACCAGTTGGCCGATGGCTCGTCGCCGTTGGAGCATGCCCTGAATGACGGCGAGGATTTCGAGCTTCTGCTGGCGGCGCCGCCGGAGGAAGCGGAGCGGATGCTGGCCGAGCAGCCGCTGGGCGTGCCGTTGAGGATGATTGGCGAGTTTGTCGTGGAACCGGGAGTCTGGCAGATCGGGGCCACCCGAGAACGGCTGCCGATGGTGCCCCGCGGCTACCAACATGAGTTCGACTAATGGACCGTTTCATCTACGACGTGAACGACGAAGAGGGCACGCGAGCTTTAGGCGCTGCGCTGAGCGAGTTGCTGCCGGAGGGGAGCACGGTTGCGCTGTGCGGCACGCTGGGAGCCGGCAAGACACGGTTGGTGCAGGCGATCGCCGAGGCCAGCGGGATCAGCCGTCGTGACGTCGTCAGTCCCACGTTCGTTCTGGCGCAAGAGTACCACGGCCAACGGCTGATCTACCATTTGGATGCCTATCGGCTGCGAGACGAGGACGAGTTTCTGGAATTGGGGCCCGAAGAGTACTTCGAGAGCTCCGGTCTGACGCTCATTGAGTGGGCTGATCGGGTTGTAGACTGCTTGCCGGAGGAACGCATCGACGTGCTGATCGAGGTGACCGGGGGCGAGTCACGGCGATTCGAGATTACGGCCCACGGGGAACGTTACGCCGACGTCCTCCGCCGGCTTCAGTCCCGGCTCTCAGGGTGACAGGGCCCGATGCGGCGATCGCCGGATTGTTGCCTTTTCTGAACACGCCGCCCGCCGGATGTTGCCATTTCTTAACATCTTGGCACTCTTGTGCGGCCTGGCTGGCCAAGGCCGGCCACACTAAGCCCTTTTGATCGCGGTAGTATCTTGTGTGGCTTGCCTGGTCTGTCTATTTTGGAATGCTAGGGCACACGGTGTGCGTCCTCCCCGTCTGGCGAGGGCAACCGCTCAGGCTCACGGTCGTGGTTTTCGCTCGTTCCCTTACTGTCATACAGGTCGACTCATGAGAGGCATCCGCCGCTGTCGTCGACGGCCATCGCGCCGAGGCATGCAGACGTTTGAGTGGATTGTGGTTCTGACGGTCCTGGGCGTCGGAATCATCGCGGGCGTGGCGGCGGTTCGCAATACGATCATCAACGAGTTTTCCGAGGTGGCCGGCGAGATCGGAGCGGTCGAGGTGAGCCGTTGCTTGGAGGGCTCGTCGCCGTGTCCGCTTCCCATGTCGAGCGCCGCGGTCGAATCGCCGTGGTGGGTATCATCGGGCGGCCAGAGCATACAGTCGCCAGAAAACTGAGCGCTGAGAACCGTTGAGGCCATCCCATGTTGAGCAACCCACAATATCTCCGCGGCCCCTGGCAGCCCCGTCCCACACGCACCAGACCGCGTGGCTGCCGGCACGCGATCGCCGTGTTGGAACTGGTGTTGGTGATCCCGATCCTGATCCTGCCGATGCTGGCGATCATCCGGTTTGGGCTGTACTACGCCAACATGCAGCAAGTCACGCTGGCCAGTCGGATCGGTGCGGAGGAGGCGTCGCATACGGCCGTTCTTCCGGCGAGCGGGGGAGTGCCGACGGGGATCTTGAATGCCCTCAACGCTCAACTGGAGACGGCGGGGATCACGCCGTGCCGGATCAGGCTGGAGCACAACGTGAACGACAGCCAGGTCGAGTTGATCTCCCATCCTGGCGGCCCATGCGATTGTGGCGAGACCAGCAACCTTGGCACGCCGCCCCCAGGCAAGTACGTGCGTCTGAGCATCTGCGTTCCGATGAGCGAACTGGTGCCGCAATGGCTCAATAGCTTTGGACTGGCCTGTTTGGACGGAGCCGACGTGGTTGAATGCACAACCGTGTTTCACTACGAGGTGCGCGAGTAAATGATCCGAACTCACCGACATCTCCGTCGCGGCATCTCCACGCTCTGGCTCATTCTGGCGCTCCCGGTCTTTTTGACCCTGCTGGTGTTCACCGTCGACATTTCCAATCTGTGGCTCGCGCGGGCTGAGTTGGAGAATGGTCTGGAGGCGGCCGCTCTGGCGGCGGTCGAGGCATGGGGGCGCTCGGGAAACGTCATTTCGACGGCAGCCCCACGGGACGTTGGCGTGAAGTATGCGGCGGCCAACATGATCCGTGGCAAGCCGATCGCGATCGGTTTGAATCTTGCTCCGGCCCCTGCGGCCACCAATCCGAACAGAAACCTCACGTGCTGCGCCTCCGTGGGCAATCCGCCTGGCGGCAACCTGATCTTTGGCACGATCACGGAAAACGACCCGTTGACCTTCGACGCGGGGAAGCGGCCGAGTTGTGGCGTGGGTACGGTGCTGTTTGATATGACCAAACAGGGCACCACCGCATCGGACAACGCCTGGGGAATCGCGTTCTTCAATAGTCTTGGAACTCCACCCGATCTGCGGATCGCATCGATTACGATCGATCTCCAGGGGGGCGGCGGAAGTGGCGTGTTCATGCTCCCGTTCATCGTATCGAACAGAGGTTCGTCGAGCGAGCCTTCGACTCCCCCTGGAGCCATGCCTCCGTTCCCCGACACTGAGGGCCTTGAGGAGGGGCAGGTTGAATTTGAGTTCGACTCATCGCATCCGAATCTGTTGAAGATCGTGTTCTCGGATGGGAGCTTCGCCCCCGGCGACCGGCTCCGCTTCAAGGCCGGAACCGATGGTGTCGGCACGGCCGGTGATGCTTCGAATGGAGGGCAAGGTGCGTTCGCCGATGATGGCGATGGCGTCGGATACGATAAGGTCCGGGTGTATGTGACGTTCAAGCAGGGGGGCAATTCCCGAACGACATGGGCTTCGTTCGTCGACCACACGGAATCGTCCAACGATTGCGCTGGGTTGGCGCCCATCGTTCATCCGAGCGGCATTCCGTTTCTTCCCTGTCCGCCAAGTAGTGCGCCGAAGAACAATGGCCAGTCCTACGTGCTGATGAGCGGAAGCGGCAATAACGATTTCGCCGTGCGCGCTCAGGCGATCGTGGAGGTCGACAGCTTGGCTCGCAAGCTCCTTGGCAATTGCATCGGGCCGTATTACGTCACCGTCAAAACCACGGCACGGTACAACTGCTCCGAAGATCGGGCCTGGCTGGTTCGGGTCGAACGATTCCTCTGCCCCGGTTCGACGCCATGAGAAAAGGTGAGACAGTCATGAAACGAGATCTTCTCTCGATGAGCCGCGCTGGCCGTCGCCGCCAAGGCTCGATCACGCTGGAAGTCGCACTGATCCTGCCGATTCTGGTGGTGTTGACCATCGCGACGATCCAGTTCGCTGTCTTTTCGACCGTCGAGCAGGCGATCGTGCACGCGGCGACCGTGGGGGCACGGGAGGCCGCCAAGGGGGCCAGCGTCGATGAGCTGGTGCCCGTCGTGGAAACCGTCTTGGCCCCGCACGGGGTCACGATTGGCGAGCATGCCTCGGTGCTCTTGGAAGATCCGGCGGCTTCCCCGCCGTCGGTCCAGCGCGGGACGCCGCTGTGCACGCCGGCCGCCAGTCCCGCCAACCCCGGCCCAGGTCAGGTTCGCGTGACGGTCTGTATTGACATGGGCTACAAGCCTTTCCTCAACGCCCTGAAGTACCTCTCGATCGACTATACCGGGAAGCGGTTCAGCATCAGCTCGCTCGCCAAGAAAGAGTTCTGACCGGTCGTCACCGTCTGTCGGATCGCTGTCCCGACACCCTGATCGATTCTCTGACGAACAAAACCGGTGATGTAGGGGGGGGCCGAGCTTATTGTGGCAGGTCGAGTTGTCAACGATCAAGCCGCGTGAGCCAGTCTTCTCTAGCTGGGGGAATGATCCTGTAAACCGCCTCCGCAGCCAGCCGGAACTCCGCGGATCGCCCCCAGGTTAAGGGAGAGAATTGTGGAAAGCCCCACGTGTTGTGGTGCAAATTTTGCGGCGCGGCGCACATTCGTAAGTGCTCGCTATTCCAAGCGTTGCATTTAGGCGAAAAGACGTACGTGAACTAACACGAAAGTGGGGGTGTGTTGCATAATTCATGGGTGTCTACGTAGTTCGGTTCGGTATGTACCACCCATGTTTACGTTCCCCCGGATGGTTTCCATGATCCGGGAGTCCGTGGCCCGTGCTCTAAAGGGAGCACGGGCCACGCGCGCAGCCGCCAAGCGGCGCTTGGGTCGGGCCTGACGGCCGTACGCTGAAGCGCGAGGGCAATTTGTCGAAAGCGTCAATTGTCAAAGATCCAAGCGGCTCGCCTTCTGGGGCTGCCAGGAATCAGCTTAGCAGATTGGCTGGCCCAATTTCCAGCTTTTCATGAGCCGATCCGTTCCGATGCTGGAGGGGGGGCCGATCTAGTCCTCGCCACGTGGCATCTCCAGTGGCAGCAGGTATATTAGGAGGAGTCATCCGCGGCGTCGAAACCGCGACGTCGAGTCAATCTGCCTATAGGGAGGAATATCAATGAGTATCAACCGACGGGGATTCTTGGTTGGCAGCACCGTGGCCGCCGTGGGGCTCAACAGCGGCACGCTCGCCCGTGGCGCCGAGACCTGCAAGGCCAAGCGGGAGGGCGTTTTGAAGCTTTCCAGCCAGCTTGGCGTCATCCCGGGGAAGAGTGTCGACGAGAAGCTTGCAAAGATGGAAGCCTGGGGGTTTGACGCCGTCGAGTTGCCCCGTGATCTCGTTGAGAAGGAAAAGGAGTATCAAGACGCCGTCAAGAAGACCAAGCTCAAGGTCAGCGCGATCTGCTGGGGCTCGGATAAGGGCGGACTCGTCTCCGAGGTGCCGGAGAAACGCACGGCGACCGCCGACGCTTTGAAGCAGGTGCTCACCGTCGCCGGGCAGTTCCAGTCGACCGGCGTGATCTACGTGCCCGCGTTCAACGGCGAGACCAAGTTGACCAATCAGGAGATCCGCAAGGTTCTCCTGGACACCCTGCCCGGCCTCGGCGAACACGCCGTGAAGGCGGGAACCCGGTTGCTTCTCGAACCGCTCAATCGCAAGGAAGCCTACTTCCTTCGCCAGGTGGCCGACGGGGCCGCGATCTGCCGCGACTGCAACAGCCCGGGCGTCTGCGTGATGGGCGATTTCTACCACATGGGGATCGAGGAGACCAGCGATCTCGGCGCATTCATCTCGGCTGGCGACTACCTCCATCACGTCCACCTGGCCTCGCGCACCCGCGTGCTCCCGGGCCAGGACGAGCGGACCTATCTCGACGGCTTCCGCGGCCTGAAGATGATCGGCTATCAGGACTACTGCAGCTTCGAGTGCGGCTGCAAGGGCGAGCGCGAGGTCGAGATTCCCAAGTCGATGCAGTTCCTGCGCGACCAGTGGGCTCAGGCCTAGTCTCAACGACGTCTGGCTGGCAGTATACGGTGAAGACCCCTCGGCGACTCCGAGGGGTTTTCGTTGCGCGCGGTCGCTTCGGCCGGGTTTGGGGAGCCACTGCTTGCCCTCCAGGCAAGCAGTGGCACACGGAACACGGCACACGGCCGCGTATTGGCGGAGCAATGCGAGCCTTCGGCATTCTCTGCGTAATCGGCACGATCGGCAAACGCCGCTTGTATCTGGCTTTGCGTTGACGACCTCCACCTGCGACATATCCTTCAAGGAGTGGTACTGGATGCGGAGGGGCGGGTCCCTGTCGCAAGTCGTGTTGCCGTCGGCGTTCTCCAAGCGAGCAGGTCAGCGATCGTGTGTGGCATTGCCGGAATTCTGCATTTTGACCGGTCGCGCGTCGGTCCGAAACTTCTCGGTCGGATGCTCGCGCAACTCCACCACCGTGGACCGGATGACCACGGCATCTACCTCGGCAACGACATTGGCTTGGGGCACACACGGCTGAGCATCCTCGATCTGGCCGGCGGACGGCAGCCCATGACCAACGAGGACGGCACGCTCTGGGTGACGTTCAACGGGGAAATCTTCAACTACATCGAGCTGCGCCAGCGGCTGGTGCAAAAGGGGCATCGGTTCGCCACCCAGTCGGACACCGAGGTCATCCTCCATCTCTACGAAGAGTACGGCGAAGAGTGCGTGCAGTACTTCAATGGCCAGTGGGCCCTGGCCGTGTGGGACACGAGCCGCCGCCGGCTGTTCCTTTCCCGCGATCGGCTAGGGATCCGGCCCCTGTTCTACACGGTTGCCGGTGACAAGCTGGTCTTCGCGTCCGAGGTCAAGGCTCTGTTTGTCCATCCAGACGTGCGCCGGGCGTTTGACCCCTGCGGGCTGAATCAGTTGTTTACTTTCTGGACGACTCTGGCTCCGCGAACGGTGTTCGAGGGGATTCGGGAGTTGCCGCCAGGGCACAATCTGGTCGTCGACCAGCGAGGGGCCGAGGTCCGCCTGCGCCGCTACTGGCAATTGGACTACGGCAGCCCAAGCGAGTCGATGAGCAAGCAGGATTGTGCCGACCGGCTCTTGGAACTGCTTGCCGACGCCACCCGGCTGCGTCTCCGCGCGGACGTGCCCGTGGGGGCCTATCTCAGCGGCGGGCTCGATTCGTCCGTCACCACAGCGCTGGTCAAACAATGCAGCAGCGCCCCGCTGCGTACGTTCTCGATCGCGTTCGACGACGCGGAATTCGACGAGAGCC
>JBDKTH010000814.1:0-2773 GCA_039680305.1 Thermoguttaceae bacterium
GATCGCGCTGTTGTTGCCCGCGGTCCAAGCCGCGCGCGAGGCGGCACGGCGGGGGCAGTGTTCGAACCAGTTGAAGCAACTCGCATTGGCCGTGCACAACTATGCCGACGTCCATCGCTGTTTCCCCCAGAAAAAGGCGGGAGCCACGGTTGGGAACTGCCAGCAGTGCAGTCGTGCTTTCGTGTCGGGCTGGATGCGGTTGATGCCGTTCTACGAACAGATGCCGCTGTACACGACCTGGAGCAGCCCGCAGACCTACAACGGCAAGACGTTCGGCGCCTATGGCCCCTGCCCGTGGAGCCCCGAAATGACCGACTACTGGCCCTATTATCAGCAGGTGCCCACGTTGCTGTGCCCCTCCGACGCCAACGTCAGCAGCAAAGGCTCGGGCGATACCGGTCGGACCAACTACATGTTCAGTGTCGGCGATTCGGTGGACTACCAGGGGGCGGTCGGCAACAACGAGTCGAGCAACACACGCGGCATGTTCGCCAACTATGGCGCCAAGATCAGCTTCGCCTCGATCACCGACGGCACGAGCAATACCGTGATGCTCTCGGAACGGCTCTACGGCGGCGATTCCCGCAAGGTCGGGCAGGGCGTCGTCTACAGCTTTACCGGAATTACCACCAGCCCGAGCACCTGCCTCACCACGCTCGACCCGGCCAATCCGACACGCTACGGCTCGAGCTACTCGGTGACGAACTGGTCGGGTTCCAACTGGTCCCACGGGGCCACGTCGCACGTCGGCTTCAACACCGTGCTGCCGCCGAACAGCCCGAGCTGTGCCGACTTGGCCAACGACAATTCCACCCAGGGCGTGTTTCCGCCGTCGAGCAATCATCCGGGCGGGGTGAACGTAGCGATGGGCGACGCCTCGGTGCGGTTCATCAGCAACACAATCAACTCCGGCGATCCCACCCTCGCTCCGCCCTCAAGCCTCGGCACGACCAGTCCCTATGGCGTCTGGGGTGCATTGGGCACCAAGGACGGCGGCGAGCCGGTCAAGGAGTTTTAACCCCCCCCCACTGCTGGGTGATGCTTACTCCCGGGCGACCCGTCCTTTCAGGGCGGGCCGCCCTGTGCTCTTTCTTGGGCGAGACTGCAGCAGAAGCATCCCGGGCTCCCGTTTCCCGTTGGGCGGCTCTCTTACCGGCCGATTACCATCGAAGGTTCGGTAGGGACGTGATTTTCACAAATTTGTTGACCCCGCTGTCATCCCAGTTTAAAGTGCCAGAAAAGTGCAGCGAAACTCTGCACATTAGCCCCGCAAGGCGCTACCTCGTCGCTTTTTCTGGTTGTCTCTTCAAGAAGGAGTGAGCATGAACATGGGGGAACGTAGGTATCGACTGGGCTCGCGGGCATTTACGCTCGTGGAGCTGCTTGTGGTTATCGCCATCATTGGTATCTTGATCGCGTTGTTGCTGCCGGCCGTCCAGGCTGCCCGCGAGGCGGCTCGGCGCGGGCAGTGCTCCAATCAATTGAAGCAACTCGCACTGGCCGTGCACAATTATACGGACGTCCATCGGGCCTTCCCGCCTAAGAAGGCGGGAACGCAACTCGGCGGCTGTGCGGCGTGCAATGGGGCCTTTGGGTCGGGCTGGATGCGGCTGATGCCCTTCTTTGAACAGCAGGCGCTTTACAATGCCTGGAGCAGCCCGCAAACCTACAGCGGCGTCAGTTATACGGCGTTTGGACCCTGCCCCTGGGATGGCACGGCCGGAACCTACTATCCCTACCTGCAGCAGGTCCCCACGCTGATGTGCCCCTCGGATCCCAACATCGCCAACAGGTCCGGCGGGCACGGCCGGACCAACTATATGTTCAGCGTGGGCGACTCGGTCTACAGCCAAGGCACGGTCGGCAACAACGGCTCGAGCAACACGCGGGGGATCTTCGCCAACTACGCCGCCAAGGTCACCTTCGCCTCGATCACCGACGGCACGAGCAACACGGTCATGCTCTCCGAACGGCTCTTTCCGGGAGATTCCCGTCGGGTCGGGCAGGGCAACGTTCACTCCTTCAGCGGAATCACGACGAACCCCGCCTCCTGCATGACGACGGTCGATCCGGCCGATCCGAAGCGGTACGCCGCCAGCTATTCCGTCACGAGCTGGTCGGGCCAGTGGGACCACGGTTCCACGTCGCACATCGGTTTCACCACGGTCCTGCCGCCGAACAGCCCGAGCTGCGGTGACACGAACAACGACGATTCGAGCAACGGCGTCTGGTCGCCGTCGAGCAATCATCCCGGCGGGGTGAACGTGGCGATGGGCGACGCCTCGGTGCGGTTCATCAGCGACACGATCAACACGGGCGACCCGACGCAGGCAGCGCCAACGGGGTCGGGCACGACCAGCCCCTACGGTGTCTGGGGCGCATTGGGTTCCAATGACGGCGGCGAGCCGGTCAAGGATTTCTAGTCCCTCGCCGAGGCATTGTCGGATCGGAGGCCTCAGTCAACATCCACTCCCGGGCGGCCCGTTCTCTTGTGACGGGGCGCCCGTGGTGTTTTCTTGCTCCTTCAGTTGCCGAGGGGCATGCTCAGCGGTGCGTGGCGTTGGCCGCGTTCCCTCCAGATCAAGCCTTCCTGGAGCAATTCGCCTTGGGCCGCTCGCACCTGTTCGACTGCGTCGGCCTCCTTGGCAAGCGAGATCGGGTCAAAGCCCTCCGTGCCCCATGGCCACCGATCTTGTTTGCCAAAACTCATCAGAGCCGTCTCCCCGAATCATGCAAGGTCATTTGGTACTGCTTGTCCGGAAGGCAAGCAGCG
>JBDKTH010000008.1:0-5054 GCA_039680305.1 Thermoguttaceae bacterium
AAGGACTGGGACTGGGCCATCCGCCGAATCGCCGAACGGATCCACGAGACCCGCGATGCCACCCTTCAGGCCACCGATCCCGCAGGCCAAGCGGTCCCTCGCACCCGCGCCGTGGCCAGTCTGGGCGGGGCGAGCCTGAACAACGAAGAGTGCCACCTGCTGGCCAAGCTGGCCCGGGCCCTGGGACTCGTCTACCTGGAGCACGAAGCCCGCGCCGGCCACCACGCGACGCTCGCCGCCTTGGGGGCCACGTTTGGCCGCCGCACGATGACTCCCCCCTTGGCCGACCTGGCCCGGGCCGACGTGATCGTGGCGATCGGCTGCAACGTGGCCGAAAACTTCCCGATCGCCATGAAATGGATCACCAAGGCCCAACAACGCGGCGCAAAGCTTCTGGCCGTCGATCCACGATTCACCCGCACCGCCGCCGTGGCCAACCAACACATTCCTTTGCGCGCGGGAACCGATATCGCCCTGATCGGCGGTTTGATCCACTACGCCTTGGACGGCGGGCGGATCGACAAGGCCTTCCTCGTCGCAGAGACCAACGCCAGCTTCTTGGTCGATCCGGCCTATGCGTTTGACGCCGGCCGTTTCGGACCGATCGACCATGGCGCGTACACCAAGCAGCACTGGCAGTTTCAACGCGACGCCCAAGGGAACATCCGCCAGGACCCGTCGCTAGAAGATCCCCACTGCGTGTTCCAACTCGTCAAGCGGCATTTTGCCCGCTACACGCTGGACACGGTCGCCAAGATCTGCGGCATGCCCCTCGAACAGCTCCGCCAACTGGCCGAGACCGTGGTGAGCACCAGCGGGCCGGATCGCTCGGGCGCGATCGTCTATTCCGCCGGCGCGACTCAGCATTCCCACGGGACGCAGAATGTCCGCAGCTTCGCGATCCTGCAACTGCTGCTGGGCAACATCGGCCCGGCCGGCCGCGGGCTCTACGCGTTGGATGGCCAGTCGAACTCGCACGGGGCCTGCGACCATGGACTGTGGTTCGATCCCCAGCACGACGGCGACGGCTCGCCAAGGACCCTCTTCGAGGCGATCGAGCAGGGCGAGGTCCAAGGGCTTTTGGTGTGGGAACAAAACCCGGCGGTCAACAACCCGGATCTCCAGCGCTCGTGGCGCTCGCTCGACAAGCTCCGCTGGCTCGTGGTCGCCGATTGCTGGGAAACCGAAACGGCCACCTTCTGGAAGCGGCCCGGGGCGGTGGCCGAACAGATCGACACCGAAGTCTTCCTCCTTCCGGCCGCCACCTGGCTGGAAAAAGCCGGAAGCCTGACCAGCTCAGGAAGCCTGACCCAGTGGCGCCCGAAGGTCACCGATCCGCCCGGCGATTGCCAGAGCGAGCTGTGGATCCTCGATCGGCTGTGCCGGGAACTGAAACGGCGCTACGCGGCCGGCGGCACGTCTCTGGAGCCGATCGTCCAACGCGTCTGGGACTACGGCGATCCGCCCGACCCGCAACGGGTGGCAGAGGAGATCAAGGTCTCGCCGCGACTCGATCCATCGGCCGGCCCGGCTTGCCTGTTCGCTCCGTCGCTGGCCGACGGTCCCTTGCCCGAGCACTACGAGCCGCTGGAAGGCCCGGTCGAGAACCTGCTGTCGCCCCAGCAGCACAATCCGCTCGCCCGGTGCAGTTGGCCCGACCGCCTGGGCAAGGCCGCCGAGTATCCGATCGTGGCGACCACCTTTGCCGTGGCCGAACACTGGGAAAGCGGCAGCACGACCCGCAACCTCCCCTGGCTGGTGGAACTGGTGCCCAATGCGTTTGCCGAGATCGGTCGCCAACTGGCCCGGTCCAAAGGGATCGCCCATGGCGACCTGATCACGATCCGCACGGCCCGCGGCGAGATCACCCTCCATGCCCTGGTCACCGGTCGCCTCAAGCCGCTGGAGGTCAACGGCAAGCCGGTCGAGCAGATTGCCGTGCTCTGGCAATTTGGCTACGCCGGCCTGGCCACCGGTCCTTCGGCAAACGTCTTGACGCCCAGCGTCTTCGATCCCGTGTCCGGCACCCCCGAATACAAGGCATTCCTATGCGATGTGCGCAAAGCCCGAAAGTAGCGCTCGCATGGCGTCGCTCATTCGAACGGGTTGACCGGCTTGGGCTGCTTCTTGACGTACGCCTGGTCTTCCTCGCAGAGTCGCTCCAGCGGCACGTTGATCTTGCGTCCGTCTTTGCGCTGGAGCGTGACCTTCTCGTTCTGGTAGGTCACGAAGCGAGCTTCCACCTCGAAAGAGCCGCTCGCGTCGCGCCAGGTCCGCAGCCCGGGCTGGGCGGTCGATTCGGGTTGGGTCTCGGCCACTTTGGCATCGCCCTCGTCGTCGGGCGCCCGCCGCTTGATCGCGGCGAGGGCTTCGTCGAAGCCGTGGCGATCCCCCATGTCGACATTGGCGGACCGCTTCGTCATGACCTCCAGGCTCTTCTTGCCGCCGATTTCGCCCAAGATCTTGTACGCCTCCGCGCGGACCCAGAAATCGCTATCGCTCAGGTACGGAAGAACGACAGGTTCCGCCACGGGCCCCATCGCACGCAAGGCCGCGCCGGCCACTCTCCAGTTGCGGGCCAACTGGGCGGCGACCGCCTCGGCGGCCGCCGGCGTCTTGAGCTTGCCGAGCGATTCCAGGGCGGCGTCGCGGACAAAGAACTGAGGACTCTTGGTGGCCGCGATCAGCGGTTTCTCCAACTCGGGCCCGGGCCACACCTTGGCCGCCTTGACCAACTCCGCCACCACCCAGGGGTCGGCCTCTCGCTTCATCGCCCCGGCCAGGGCGGCCGACACGCCGACGGTCTTGTCGTCGGCGATCGTCTTGGCCAGCCGTTGGGCGGCGGCCTTGATCCGCATCTTGTCCCCCGACTGCAGATCGCCGAGCAGTTTGTCGCATTCGCCCGGTTGGAATGGTTTGGGCCGGTCGGCTTCGGCCTTGGCCGCGGCCTCCGCTTCGAGCTTCTTCTTCCGCTCGGCCATCTGGGCCTCGGTCAGCATGCGGCAACTGAGCGTCACGGGAATCGTCAAGGTGACATTCTTCTCGTTGACCAGGATCTTGTAGGTCATCGACAGCGAGGTGATCACGCCCCGTTTGAGGTCGAATTCCAGTTCCCCCGTCCCCGACATGTCGATGTAGCGAATGCCCGCATTTTCGGCGGTCTGGAGGGTGTACTTCTTGCTGATGCGGACCGTGTCGCCTTTCTGCTCCAACACCGCATAGTCGAGCCGTTCCTTGGCGCCGGTCTTGGTTTCATCGGTCATGAGGATGTGCCGGCCGCTGCGTTCCACCACGCGGAGCTCTGTCTCTTTGTTCCAATTGGCCTGGGGCTCGTTGGACAAAGGCTCGATCACGAGCACTTCCTCCTCGCCGAGGAGGAACGGGAGATGGTTTTCCCATCCCTCGACGATGACCGTGCCCGTGCGGCTCAGGGTGATTCCTCCCGGCATATTGGGCCCGATGACCCGCCTGATCCTCGGTCGGAACCCCCAACCGAACCCCCTTGGACCGAAGGGAGGCATACTGCCCTTGTATTTCGAATGCACGGCCAGGTTGCCCGTGCACTTCAACACGAACTGTTCCTCCGCCGCCGAAACCACGCTGTAGGTCAGGACCCCGTCGCGGGTCTGCTCTTCGTCGGGCAACTCTCCGGTGATCTTCACCTCGTAGCCGTACTCCTGCCCCTTCTGGTAGCCGTAGCGGAGTTTCGGCGGATTCTGTGCAGCGACCGGACTCACGAAGAGCCCCAGAACCAAAACGACTGCCGACAGGCCGGCGATAGGTCCCACATGACGACGGCGCATAGATCACCCCTGGGTTTGAGTAAGGTGCCCGACGAGCGGAAGATGAGGGGGGCTGCCCGCTACCCCATGCCAAGTTTCCGCCCATTGTTTCACAATCGCCGGGCCCCGTCAAGCATTTGCCGAAGGGCCGCCCAGGAGGAGCTTGCCCCCTCAGAAGGCCCCGGCGCCGGCCTCGGCGACCGCCTGGTCTTGGGCCCCGCTGCCGCCGCTCACGCCGATCGCGCCGACCACCCGTCCGTCGCGCTTCAGGGGAATGCCGCCGGCAAAGATCATCACGCGGCCGTCGTTCGAGGCGTGAATCCCATAGAACTGCGAGCCCGGCTGGCTGTGCTCGGCCAGGTCCTTGGTGGCGATGTCAAACGCCCGCGACGTATAGGCCTTGTTGATCGAGATATCGATGCTGCCGAGCCAGGCCCCGTCCATACGCACATGGGCGACCAGATTGCCGCCTCCGTCGACCACGGCGATGTTCATCGGTTGTCCCACCTCGGCTGCCTTCGCCTCCGCCGCCGCAATCACTCTTCGTGCATCCGCAAGCGTTACCATTGCAGGTCTCTCCTTGTTGGCGTGGGTTTCGTCGCGCAAGGGGAACCGTCCCGCCTTCCGCAGACGCCGGCGTCCCGTTGCCGCCGTAAGTATAGGGGCGTGAGGAAGGGAAAGGGAAGCCAGGGGAGGGCACGAGGGAGAGCCTGTCGAGTGAACAGCGGACTTGCAGCCTGCTCTCCGGCGATGGAGAATAGGCCTGCCCGATGGCCGGTGATCCGCTTGGCAAGGGCGACGTGTAAGCCCGTAACACACCAATGGAGAGAATCCCAATGAATCGACCGATATTCCTACTCGCGATGGCACTCTGCATGACGTCCTCCGGCTGGGCAGCCGCCGAGTCGGCGACGCTGGAAAACGCGGTCCTGCGTCTGGAAGTCCAGCAGTCGCCCAACCCGTACATCGCCCGACTCGTCCACAAGGCCAGCGGCCAGGCCGTTGTCGCCGAGCCGTCCTACAAGGGCCTCTTCGCGATCTCCCTGGACAAGGCCGTCGGCAGCCAGGAGATGATCGAGAGCGGCCGGGCTGGCGCGTCGACTATGAACGTGGCGAAGACCGACACGGGAAACAAGCTCACGCTCACCTACGGAAAGTTCCCCGGCCTTGATCTGGCCGTCGAAGTCACGGCCACCTGCGACGTCAAAGAACCGTTGACCCACTGGTCGATCCGGGTCGAGAACCGCACGGGCCGGCGGCTCCGGGCGGTCC
>JBDKTH010000775.1:0-2615 GCA_039680305.1 Thermoguttaceae bacterium
GTTTAGCCGCGGCACTTGTGCCGCGCGGTTGATGAATGCTCCGCAACGAATACGGGGCTCAATGATGTAGGGCGGTGCCGGTTACTGATAGGTATTGCTGACGGGGTGCAACTCGACCTGGTCGACCGGGACCACCAGTTGACGGCCATCCTTCATGGGAAACGGCATCAACTGACGTTCCATCTCCACTCGCAAACCGCTCTTCTCAAGAGCCTGCAACATTGCTTCCGGGATCGCTGGAGGCGGATTGCCATGCCAGTCGTCGAGCGAGTCCCGTTCCGTCGCCGGCACCTGGAGCGGCGAGTCGCCTTGGGCGACCGGCAGCGAAACGGTTTGCCAGGGGCCGTTGGCCTCGGGCCGGGAGGGCTGCTGAGGCGGTGCCGGCGAGGCATTGTTCGCGTTCATCGTCGGCCCGTTTTCGGCCAGATCCCCCTGGTCCGAGGAATACCAACTGCCGCGAACCAGAAAGCCGAGCGCCAGGGCCACGAGAAAACTGGCCGCCATGGCCGTTGCTGTCCCCAGGGTTCGTGCGGAAAGCCAGCCGCGGTCCGGCGGACGTGGTGTTGGCCGCGTCGCCACTCGTTGCGGCACGGGCTCGGCCTCGCGGGCCAGCGCGCCGAATTCCTCACGCCAGACTTGGGCTTCCAGAAACGCCAGCGCACAGCGTCGCCACCCGTCGGGAATCTGGTCGAGCTCGGCCAGCAACTTGCGGCGTGTGGCCGGGCTCAGTTCGCCGTCGACCAACTGGTCGAGCGTCCGGTCGTCGAGAACCGGCTGATCGTCAGGCGTCGGGAGATTATCGTTTGTCAGGCTCATGGTTTGGCGACCACTTCCAAGGCGGCCAGTTCATTCCGCAACCGTTGACGCGCGCGATGGAGTCGCGTTTGCACGGCACTCTCACTCGTTCCCAAATGCTCGGCCAACTCCCGGTAGCTCCAATCCTCGGTGTATTTCAACAGCAGGATCTCGCCTTCCCGCTTCGGCAGTCGCGCAATCGCGGCCCGTACCAGTTGACGCCGTTCTTTGGCGATCAGCCAGCCGAGCGGATCCAATTGGCGCGGGTCCGCTTCAGTCGGCTGTCGATCTTGGGCGTAGTGGTCGACCAGCTTTCGTCGGCGACCTTGCTTGCGCCGGTACAACAGCGACTGCGTAACCGCCAGGCGGTAGAGCCAGGACGCAACCTTGGAGGGATCCTGGAGCGGCGCCTTTTGTCGCACCGCCGCCAGCGACACCTCCTGGAGGACCTCGTCCACGGCCTGCGGCTCGCCCACCCGGGCGTAAATCACCGTCCGCAGCCAGCGGTCGTGCGTGACCAGCGCGGCCTGCCAGTCGATCACTGCCGTGCTAGCCAAGCCGGTGGTCTCCGCAGAGGCGTTTGATTGCGTCATGACTTCCAACAGATGGTTGCCGCCGACGAGAAAATGTTGCTCAGATTCCTTGGAACCGCGAAGAGGCAAGCGGTGGCGAGGGCCGGCGGCCGGCGATAATCCGTTATTTGCCAATTGTTTAGTTCGCTGGCAGCCTCTAGAATCGTTCCTCTCGGCAGATGGTGCCTGGACCGCGAAAGATCACTCACGCATGAATATTCCTAGTACGTCGGATCCCCTGGCGTGGATCGCTCCGGAGCTGGCCGGCCTGGAACAGCAAGGGCTACGGCGGCGGCTTTCCACCCGGACGGGTGGGCAGGCCTGTCGCATTCTGCTCGAAGGTCGCGAGTTGGTCAACTTCAGCTCGAACGACTATCTGGCCTTGGCCAGCGATCCCCGCTTGACGCAAGCGGTCGCCGCGGCGGCCGGCCAGGAGGGCTGGGGAAGCGGGGCCAGCCCGCTGATCACCGGCCATAGCCAGATCCACGAGCAGCTCGAACGGCGCCTGGCCGAATTCGAAGGCACGGAAGCGGCCTTGGTCTTTTCCTCCGGCTTTGCGGCCAACAGCGGGACGATCGCCGCTCTGGTCGGCTCTGGCGATGTGGTGTTCACCGATCGGAAGAACCACGCCAGCCTGCTGGACGGCTGTCGGCTCTCGCGTGCCGATGTGCGGACCTATCCTCACGGGGATTGGACGCGGTTGGAGCACTTGCTCGGTGCGGCGGGCAAGTACCGTCGTCGGCTGATCGTCACCGATAGCCTGTTCAGCATGGACGGCGACCTGGCGCCGCTCGAGGAACTGGTCGCTTTGGCCTCGCGATACGAGGCGATGCTCTTGATCGACGAAGCCCATGCCACCGGCGTGTTTGGCCGGCGAGGACGCGGAGTGGCCGAGCATCTGGGCGTGGAGGAACAGATTTCCGTGCGTGTGGGAACGCTCAGCAAGGCGCTCGGCTCGATCGGCGGTTTCGTGGCCGGAAGCCGGACGCTGATCGAGTGGCTGGTGAACCGGGCGCGGCCCTATGTGTTTTCCACGGCCCCGCCGGCGGCAATGGCTGCGGCAGCCTTGGCGGCCCTGGAGATCGTCCGCGACGAGCCCCATCGCCGCGTCGAGCTTCTCGCCCGGGCTGCGGAACTTCGTCAAACGTTGGCGGCCCAGGGATGGAGTCTCGGGCTGTCGACCAGCCAGATCATTCCGCTCGTCGTGGGCGAGCCGGAGCGGGCCGTGCAGCTGTCGGCCGCTTTGCG
>JBDKTH010000037.1:0-5234 GCA_039680305.1 Thermoguttaceae bacterium
AGGTGATTCGGATCGACTCGGGCCGGCAGCTTTTAGTCGACGATTTGCTTGTCGAATAGACCGATCTCGTTCGCGGGTTCCACCAGCCGACAATGTACGAGAGCAACCCGATCCTCATACCCGAGACGGAACTGGAACGCAATCCCAAGGGAAATGCGATCGCCTGCCCCAAGAGTGGCGGCGTCTGGTGGGATTCCGCCGAGCAGCGGTTCAAGATGTGGTACGAAGCCGGCTGGATCAACACGATCTGCTACGCCACCAGCCGCGACGGGCTCCACTGGGACCGCCCCGCGTTGGACATCCAGCCGGGCACCAACCGCGTGCTGCCGCTGGACATGAAGTGCGATTCGTGGACCGTGGTGCTCGACCACTGGGCCAGCGACCCGAGGCAGAAGTACAAGATGTTCGTCCGTGGGCCGGGCGGCCAAGGCCCCGGGACCAGCCTGGTTTCGGCCGACGGCATCCACTGGGGCGACCGGGTAGAAAGCGGCCCGACCGGCGACCGCAGCACGATGTTCTACAACCCGTTCCGCAAGAAGTGGGTCTACAGCCTGCGTTCCTCGTATCGCGGGCGTTCGCGTCATTACTGGGAGTGCGACGATTTCCTCGCCGGCGCCCAGTGGAAGGCCCATGAGCCGGTCGCCTGGGCGGCTGCCGACCGGCTCGACCCGGCGGACCCGGACATCGGCGAAACGTCGCAGCTCTACAACCTGGATGCCGTGGCCTACGAGAGCCTCATGTTGGGCTTCTTCGAGATCCATCTCGGTCCGCCCAACGAGAAGTGCGAGAAAACGGGCCTCCCGAAGATCACCGAATTGCAGTTCGCCTACAGTCGCGACGGGTTCCATTGGCATCGCCCCGATCGGACCCCGGCGATCCGCGCGGAACGCCGCGACGTCTGGGACCGGGGCTACGTGCAGTCATTGGGCAATCTTTGCTGCGTGCGCGGCGACTGGCTCTGGTTTTACTACACCGGCTTCCAGGGCGACGCGACCAAGACGGGCACAAACTGGCTGCGCAACGGGATGTACGACCGCGGCTCCACCGGCCTGGCCTTCTTACGCCGCGACGGCTTCGCGTCGATGGAGGCTGGCCCGCGTTCCGGCACGTTGACCACCCGGCCAGTCCGTTTCACCGGAACTCATCTGTTCGTCAATGCCGACACGCATCAGGGCGACCTCCGCGCCGAGATCCTCGACGCGGCAGGCAAGCCGATCGAACCGTTCACGCTTGCCAATTGTCAAGGCGTGCAGGCCGACAGCACGATCGCCCCGGTCACCTGGACCGGCGGCGATTTGTCGTCCCTCAAGGATCGTCCGGTCCGGCTCCGTTTCACGTTGCGTAACGGCTCGCTCTACTCGTTCTGGATCAGCCGCGACGCCTCAGGCCGCAGCGATGGCTACGTGGCCGGCGGCGGCCCGGGCTTCACCGGCCCGACCGACACCGTCGGCCACGCCGCCCTGGAGGCCGAACGGAAGATGGGGCTCGGTGTGCCGAAACGTTGACGGCTATTTCGACTCCAGGGCGAAATCGATCGTCTGCTTCCCCGACTGCACCTGCTTGGTCAGGGTGCTCTGCTTGTTGTACTTCGCCGGAACTTTCTCGGGCTTGCCGCCTTTTTGCGTCCCGTCGTCCATGCTCACCGGCTCCTCATAGGTGCTGATCGAGACCTTGTTCAGGCCCGCCTGGGCCCCGGTCCCTTCTACCCGGCCAACGTGACGACGAAAACCCAAAGAGCCGCGTAGCCCCAACGACATTCCATCGGTAATGACATGCGTTTTCTCCTCGCACGGCCTGTCGCCGCACTAAAAAGCTATCCGCCATCAGCGGTCCGTTATCAGAGTCTGTTCCGAAAGGGTTACCCTCGCCCGCGCAGCGGGCGAGGGGAGCTTTCCGGACGGACTCTTAGTGTCGGAGTGGGCGAATGATCCACCATGATGGTGGTGCGGTGCGCCGCCCGGTGGTCGTGCAACACGCCCAGCTTCCACGTGCGACGAATCGGCCGTTGCGGCCCCTGCAATCGCTACTCTTCCGCCAGGCGGTATTTTGTTGAATCCCTAGTGGAGGTACCCCAACAAAGTCCCGATATAGACAAATGGCCTGCTGTTTCACGCATGGCAGTCTCAAAAGAGGGCACCGGGGCATGAGTCAGATCAACGCGCAAGCATTCTCTGCTGGGCTCTTCCGTAGTCGGGCAACCAGCGACGAAACCGCCGACAACGTCTCCCGAAACGCACTCCCCTCGGCCGATTCGGCTCCGCAGTCGTCGGCCGAGGCGACACGCGATATCCTCGACATCTCCGACGATGGATGGTCGGCTTCACGCGGCAAGGAGGCCATCCAGCGCGACGACCGACCGCTCGATGTGCGAATCAGGAGTGTTCTCCAAGATACCGGCATTGGGCTTGGCGACGGCGAGTGGTTTGAACTCTCGGTCGATCGCCAGGGGCGGATCGCGGTGGGTGGGACCATGGACGCGGCCAAGGCGGCCGCTTTCGAAGAAGCCCTCAACGCCGACGCAACGCTCGGCCACGACCTCCTCGAACTGCTCACCTACATGAAGGAAAAGGCCACGGGCGTTTCGAGCGACGGGCCGGTCGAAAGCAGACTATTGACCTTCGTTGGCGAGCCGTTCGGCGTTTCGCCGCGATGGCCTTCGCTCGCGGAACCTGGCCTGCCCGTTTGCAGTTGCGCATTGGCGGCAACGAGTGACGCGTCGGAGGCAAGACAATACGAAGTGCCCGTCACTCCGGAACCCACGGTGTCGAAACACACGGATCTCACGGCGTGGATGTTTGGCCTGTCCGACCCCATCGGGTCGCTGAGCAACTCCAAACAACTTCGCACCCTGAGCAGCATCGTGCAGGCAGGCGAGGAGCAACTCGACGCCAAAGTCTCAGGAATCCTCCGGGAAAACGGCCTCAGCCTGGCCGATGACGAGACGCTGGAGCTCAAACTCGACACCAAGGAGAGGCACATTGTCGTTGAAGGCATTGCCGACGCCGAAAAGGCGGCCGCCATCGAAGAGGCGCTCAACCGCGACGAAACCCTGGCCAACGAGCTCCTCGTACAGTACGCCAGAAAGAACCTCAGCGACGTGATGTTCGCCAAGGTCGGTCCCATGGAAGACTACATCGTATCGCCTCTTGCCAAGATCGATTCTCGCCTGTTTGGCATCCTCTTCAACGAGATTCTGCAGCGGGAAGCGGGGGCCTCCCTGGCGGACTTCTCTCTGAGCGACGATGGCAGCCTGGTCACGGAGAACGAAAAGCTCGCCGCCATGCTGAGCGAGGAATGGGGCCTGCGCGACGGGATCAAGGACATCCTGTCCGACGAGAACCAAGAGCCGCTGGAAGTCTCCTTTGCGATGAAGAACGGCATCCTGATCGACCAGGAAGCCCTCAGTGAGGAAGAGATCGGATACCGCGTCGAGGAGTACAAGAAGGGTATCAAGGAGATCTGGCGGCAGTATTGCGTCGACCCGCTGACGCGCGTCGGGCCTCCATCGATCGACGCGTTCGAGATTACCCTGGGACGCTTCGGCCAGGTCCGCCAGATCGAAGCCGCCGATGAGGAGTCGCTCACCGAACCGGACAAAGAACTCATCGAAACCTGGTTCGACGGTCGCTGGGCCAAGAAAATCTCTCCCCTGAAGGCCGAAGTGATCCGCGAGAAGAACAAAGACCTCTCGCAGGAGGAAATCGAAGAACGCAAGCAGGAAACCAAGGCAAGAGGCGGGGGCGTCCTGGAAACCCAGAAGGAAGAGGCCCGCGTAAACGATGCGCGGCGAGACATCGTGATCCGCGACATCCTTCGCCGCCACGAATTTGACGACGGCGACACGCTCCAATACGAACACGAGGTCCGCTTCCACTTCGATTACCGCGGAAAATCAAGTTACACAGTCCTTTCCGAGGAAGCCGACGCCGCGATCGAGCAGCAGATTGGCGGCGTGGTCGGCCAACTGTCGGGAGTCCTCAACGAGTACTTCCGCCACGAAGGCGTCGACCTGTCGAAGGGCCTGCTGGTCCAATTCGACGAAGAAGGGCAACTCCGCTGCGACCTGGTCGACGACGATCCCCGCAAGGGCAAGGTCCAGGCGGCCGTCAACAAGCTCAACCAGGCCCTCGAACAAGACCAAAAGAGCGATTCGATCGGCGAGCCGCTCGCCATGCTGCTCGATCAAGTCCAGGGGCTGCTGGCCGGCATGCACGACCCGGACACCAACGGCTGCGCCTTCGCCATCGGCGGCCAGCCGGGCGAGCAAGGCAGCCTCCAAATCACCCTTGGCAAGGGGCTCACGGTCAGCATTCCTTTCAAAACCTCCGGGTAAGACCTGTAGGGTGTGTGAAGCGAACCCGAGGAGAAATGGTGCGTTTCGCACTCGATTGTTCCACGGGGATCCGTTCAACGCGTTGGTTAGTCGGTTCGCGGAACGCACCAATTCTCTTCGGGGCGCGTGCTTCACGCACCCTACCGCTCTGCCTTCCAGGGCCGTTCACGGTCCTTTCCGCCGCAGGCGGTCGTAGGCCCGGGCATTCATGCCGGGTTCGCAGAACGCAAACACCTGTTCTTCCCACTGCCACCCGGACCTCAGCCCCGTTGACGGGGCTTCTCGCTGCCTCGGCTTGAGCCGCCGTGTCGCTCGGCGGTCCTGACTCGCGACGCCGTTCGGCTCAAGCCACGACCGCGAGAAGGCCCGTAAACGGGCCTCGTGGATAGGGTGAAGAACCCAGCGTGCGTGTCCAGTTAACCCGTCGTAAACGACGGGCCTATGACCGCCTTCGGCGGAAAGGACCGTGAACGGCCCTCATGCCGGCAAGAGTCCAGCCCAAGATTCGCAGCGTGTGTGAAACGGGCAAGAGAAAGGGGGGCAATTCGTGCCCCCACACATCAGTACCACCGCGCTAGGACGGCATCTGAACCTATCCCCTTTCATCGCTCAGGTGCCACTTGGACCACTCCCCTTCTGTTCGGGTTTCTCAAACTGGCGGTAAATGTCCTCCCAGTTCTTCTGCTCCCAGTCCAATGCCTCCTCAAGAGAAATCAAACTGCAATCCGCGACGCCCTCGCTCTGTTCGACAATGCTCTGCACCATATCTTGCGAGCTACCGAGAAAAGCCGAGACACACGGGGCATGGTTGTAGATCGCCAGAAGGTATACCCATGGGACACCTACAATACCACATAAGTCCTTCTCCCTAAGGTAACGTAACGGCCTAGAGGTAGTCCAT
>JBDKTH010000116.1:0-3201 GCA_039680305.1 Thermoguttaceae bacterium
ACTACACCGATGCGCTGAACGACATTCGCCAGAAGGGGCTTTACGGTTCCCTGGCCGAGACCAGCCAGCCGTACGTCGACGCCGTGTGGAAGAATTTCTCCACGGAGCACTCCACCCTTACGGAGGAGGTCCTCTCCGGCCGGCTCCTCGGCCGCACCTGGACTGCGGCGCGCCGTTGGCTGGGTGGGGGGTGATCTGCGGCTCGTTGGTGCTTTCCGCGACATCGCGGGACTTTGCTTCTGAGAGAGGGGGGCTCTTTTTGCCCAGGGCTTGAACCAGCGGCAAAAATGAACTAGAATCAAAGGGCGATAGTGAGAATGATTCTCAATATCAGCCTCGAGTACCCGCACGCGCTCCTAAAGGGTTGCTGCCTTGGATCACCTCGTTCCGCTCCACCGCTTGACCATCGGTCAGGTTGCGCATGTTAGTCGAATCATCGGCCGTCCCGATCATGTCCACCGGCTGGAGGAATTCGGCCTGCGCGGTGGGACCAGGATCGAAATGTTCCGCCCCGGCAATCCTTGTATTATCCGGTTGGCAGGCAACAAGGTCTGCCTTCGCGCCGATGAACTGCTCAGCGTCCTGGTGGCGCCAATCGGCGCCGGATGAGATTGCCCCGGCTCCATGCCCACCGCTACTGAAGACTCCACGCTTTCCATTGCCCTCATTGGGAATCCCAATACGGGCAAGTCGACGCTGTTTACTGCGCTGGTCGGTATCCATCAGCACGTAGGCAACTATCCCGGGGTGACCGTCGAAAAAAAGAGCGGCCTGATGGACGATCAGGGACGCCGCTTCGAAGTGATCGATTTGCCCGGCATCTACAGTCTGGCCCCGCGATCACGCGACGAGATGGTCACGGTCGACGTGCTTTTGGGCTGCCAGGACGGCACGAGGGCGGTCGATGGGGTGATCTGCATCGTCGATGCGGCTAATCTCGATCGTCATCTCTACCTGGTCAGCCAGGTGCTGGAACTGGGCCTGCCGACCGTGCTCGCGTTGAACATGGTCGATGTGGCCGAAAGCCAAGGCATCCGGCTCGACGTGAAGCGGCTCCAGGAGCGGCTGGGAATCCCCGTAATTCCGATGAAGGCCCATCGGCGGATCGGCCTCGCCGAGCTGAAGGTCGCCCTGGCGGAAACGATCGCGTCGGCCGAGTCGGGTGCCGGCCAGGAGGGCGATGGGCAGGCAAAGCGGCATGACTCGGCCGTCTTCCCCGAGCCGTTCCATCGCGAAGTCGATCAATTGGAAACGCTCCTTCGCCGCCAAGGGGTGTGCCACGGGCAAGACCGTCTTCTTTCACGCTACCTGGTCGAACGGCTGCTGTTGGACGTCAATGGCTATTTGCAGCGGGCCCTGTTGCCCAGCGCCAACGGCGAACTGGGAGCCCATCTTTCCGGTGCCCGGCAGCGGTTGGAGGAGGCTGGCTGGGCCGTGCCCGGGGTGGAAACGGCCGCCCGATTCACCTGGGCCAGTCGCGTGCTCGACGGCGTGGTGAAACGCCCCGAACAGTATCGGGTGACCGTTTCCGATCGCATCGACCGCGTGCTGACGCACCGTCTCTGGGGAACCCTGGTCTTCGTGCTGGTCATGTTCGTCGTCTTTCAGGCGGTGTTCGTGTGGGCCGAGCCGTTGATGGACGCCATTGAAAGCGGCGTTCAACTCGTCGCGGCCTGGGTCGAGTCGCTCATGGCCGACGGGGCGCTGAGGAGTCTTTTGGTCGATGGCGTGATCTCGGGCGTTGGCGGCATTCTCGCCTTCTTGCCCCAGATCCTGATCCTCTTCATGTTCATCGCCATCCTGGAAGACTGCGGCTATATGGCGAGGGCGGCCTACCTGATGGACCGCCTGATGGCACGCATCGGGCTCAACGGCAAGTCGTTCATCCCGCTTCTGTCCTCGTTTGCCTGCGCCGTTCCCGGGGTGATGGCCACTCGGGTGATCGAAAACGAACGGGACCGCCTGACGACGATCCTGGCAGCCCCGCTGATGACCTGCTCCGCCCGACTGCCGGTCTACGCCTTGATGATCGCCGCCTTCATCCCTCCGACCACGTACTTCGGCGGACTGTTCAGTCTTCAAGGGCTCACGCTGGCCGCCCTGTACGCCCTGGGGATCGTCGCGGCGGTTGCCGTCGCCTTGGTGCTCAAGCGAACGCTTTTGCGGGGCGATACGCCCCCGTTTCTCATGGATCTGCCCAGCTACAAGTGGCCTTCGCTCCGCAATGTCGTTTTTCGGGTCCTTCAGCGGGCGGCCCTGTTCCTGCGCATGGCGGGAACCCTGATCCTGGCGGTCTCGATCCTCGTCTGGGCTGTGCTCTACTACCCCCACGATCGCGAGGCCGTGGAAGGACCCCATCGGGCCGAAATCGAGCGTCTCGAAGCTCAACTTGCCCTGCGCCCCGAGACGTCCGAGCATCAGGCGGCCGCCGAACGCCTCGAACAGATCCGCTGGGAGATCGCCGGCGAGTATCAGCGGCAGAGCCTGCTGGGCCGCACTGGACGGCTGATCGAGCCGGTGTTCCGTCCGTTGGGCTGGGACTGGCGCATCAGTTCCGCGGTGATCGCCTCCTTCCCCGCCCGGGAAATCGTCGTGGCCACGCTCAGCGTGATCTACAACCTGGGCGATGACCTCGATACGGAAAGTGCAACGGGTCAGGAGCAGTTGAGCGCCCGGCTCCATGCGGCCACCTGGGATGGCACCAACCGCCCCGTGTTCACCGTACCGGTGGCCCTCTCGATCATGGTGTTCTTCGCCCTCTGCGCCCAATGCGCGGCCACGCTGGCCGTGATCCGCCGCGAAACCAACAGTTGGCGCTGGCCGCTCTTCACGTTCGGCTACATGACCGTCCTGGCTTATGTTGGCGCTTTGATCACTTACCAAGTGGGAACGTGGCTTCTGGGATAAGGATCTTCGGCATGGACTTTGATTGGCAAAACCTGGTCGCCCTGACCCTCGTCCTCGTCGCCGCCGTTTACCTGGTCCGGTGTCTCTGGCGGCGAAGCGGAACGAAGAACTCCGGATGCTGCGCGTCGTGTGCCGGTTGCTCGGCCGCGCACCAATCCGAGCAACAACTTCTCACGCTCCAGCCGCTCTCCAACCAACGCAAGTGGAAACGCGGCCTCTAGTGGGTTTTGACGGACAAGACCGGTAATCAAGTAGGGCGCTGCCGAGCTTGCAAGGCCCGCTACTGCGCTGCCA
>JBDKTH010000815.1:0-7706 GCA_039680305.1 Thermoguttaceae bacterium
ATGCGTAGATAGCTAGTGCGGTGCAACACTGGCCAGACACCATCAATCCAGTCAAAGATGGGAGTTGCGAATGGTGGATCTATGGCAATTTCCCTCACCCTAACCCTCTCCCGGAGGGAGAGGGAACTGGGAGCAATCCCCAAGCTTCAGGTCTGCTCGGCCGGTTGGCGTTGTTCCCTCGGCGTCTCGATTGCTTCCAGCGTGCGGCGTCGCCGGACCTCGATCCGGCCATCGCGGACCCGCGTTTCCAGGGCGGGCTGACAGAACGCCGAGGGGCCGGCCACGACCTCGCCCGTGTCGAGTCGGAAGGTGGAACCGTGCCACGGGCAGCGGACGGTCTCGCCTTCCAGGTGCCCTTCGGCGAGCGGCCCGCCCAGGTGGGCGCAGGTGGCCGCCAGGGCGTAGATCTGATCGCCCCGACGGACGACCAGCAGGTCGACGCCGTTGAGGTCGATGCGGTGCAATTCGCCTTCGCCGAGATGTTCTTCGGGCATGATCGGCACGAAGTCGTCAGGCAGTTCTCCGCGGGGAGAGTGATCGACGCCGATCTTGTGGTCGTAGACCAGCTTCCCGCCCAGGTAGGCCGAGGCGAGAACGGTGCTCCAGCCCAACAGTCCCAGGATCTGGCCGCCCGTGCGCGTGCCCCTCCGGCGCATCAGCCACGAGGCCAGGTAGATCGAGGCGGCACCGACGTTCAGTAGACCATGGAGCGCTCCGAGGCGTCGCGATTGGCCGTCGGTGTGCTGCCAGTCGTTCAAGCCGGAAACCGCAGCGGCCGTCGCGCCGAGCAGTCCGATTCCCACGGCCGCGTCGGTTCCCCGACGCAAGCGGATATCGCTGGTGAGCATCTCGCGGAGGTCGAGAATCGCGGCGGTCGTCCATGCCCCGACGGGCAGATCGGTGATCGCTGCGTGCAAGGGATGGCCAAGCCAGGTCCCGTGCAGGAAGTTGCGGATCTTCTGGGCGACCGTCCCCTTCCCATTGAGCGTAACGTCGGCCACGCCCTGCATGCCGGCGTCCACCGTTTCCAGCCACTGCTGTCGCTGAATGAGTTCCTCGATAGCGGTTGCCATGACATGGCTCCTTGTTCGAACAAGAAAGTCGGAACGCAGAGCACATAAGCAAATCGCATGCCTGGGATCAAACAGCCTCCCGGGCGACACTCTATCATCCCAGGACAAGGGGGTGACAAGAACAGAGAGAACCACGAAAGACACGAAAAGAAAGGCAACTCACGAATGACCGTTTCGGCCGGCAAGCCGCTTGCGTCTTCGCGGCCGCTCTCCTCATCATCGGCTGCCTGTCCTTCGTGGTTCTCCAGCCTTTGCTCAAGACGAAGCTACTCTTCGACAAGCTCTTTCTTCGCCAAACGCACGAAGTGATGGCTCTTCTTGGAGGCGGTCAGATCGGCCGCCTTTTGCTGGGCTTCGGCTTGCTGGGCGTAGCGGAATTCGGCGACCTCCTGGCCGGCGCTGTTGATCACCGCCCAGTAGGCCTGCAGACGCACGGCCTTGGCCGTCTTGCGAACTCGGGGCTTGGCCGGGGTGCGTGCCTTGGCCTCGCGCTTTTGCGCCTTTTCCGATTCCTTGAGCTCTTTGATATCGCGCATGAGTGTGTCGCTCACCCGAAGTTCGCGACGATTGATCACCCGACGTGCCATTCTGTGTTCCTCATCCAGGTGGGGGCGTCCAAGAGAAAACAGGTAATCCTAGAACACGCCCGCCAAATGTTCTAGCGGGCGATCAAGGGGGTGAGAGCCCCTTGCTGCCGCCCCCCTAATGGGATTTGACGCACAAGATCGGCAATCAAGGGCAATCAAGTAGGGCGGTGCCGAGCTTGCGAGGCCCGCCAGATCCGTGGCAGTGCCGTGGCGGGCCTCGCAAGCTCGGTACCGCCCTACCTTACTTACGCCTCGTCGGCCTCCAGATTGAGCAACTCGTTGTCGTAGGCATCTTCCAGACGCCGGACTTCCTCGGCCAGCTCGCGATTCTCTTCCACAAGACTGCTGACCTGCAGTTCCCACTCCGTGCTCGCGGCACGTAGCGAGGCCAGGTCCAACGGCAACTTGAGGATCTTGGCCAACCGTCGCGTGACGGCTTCGATGCTCGCCGGATTGGTGCCCTGGAGATAGCTGGGGATCTCGGCGGTCAGGGAAACCATCTCCAAGCCGGCCGATTCGGCCTGGGCCATCAGGTAACTGGTAAACGCCCCCGGGCCTTCGTACCGGCTCCGGCGGGTCGCATACTGTTCCATCTCGGCCAACAGCGTCGCGTCCGAGCAGCTCACGAACAATCGCGGCTGACGCGTATGGGGCACGGACCCGCCGAACGAGCCAACGAACAAGATCCGCCGAACCCCAATCTGGTGGGCCAGGGCTACGATCGCGTCGCCGAACGTTCGCCAACGCAAGTTCGGCTCCTTCCCGATAAACAGCACCAGATTGGCCTGCTCGTCCACGAAGAACGTGTTGCGCGGCATCTCAATCGACTTCAGCAGGCCGTCTTCAACCACCACGGGCGGACGAAACAGCGCGGCGATCTCCATCGAGCCGGGCAGGTTGTAGATGTAGAACGGCTCCGGGTCGATCTCGGCGAACGACTCGGCGCTGAGCAAATGCACCAGCCGGCGGACCGTGCCGGTCGACACATCGCCGCCATCCATCCAGCCGGCGAACGCCAGCACCAGGGTGGCCCCGTGAAGCGTTGGAACACGTTGATAGGTCAGCACATCGAGTGGTTTTTCCATCATGCCCCCATTCTACCGGCCCCCCTCTGCCCCGGGCAACATCCGCCCCAGGGTCAGGCGCCATCACAGTTTACGATGTCCGGCTACTCCCCGGAAACGTTCGCTCCGTTCTGCCTCGCTAGCCATTGCCCCACTTCGTGTTATAGTCCTCCTGCTTTACGCATCCCCACCGCTTGACGGGCCCACGGCTGCCAGCTAAGCTAAGGCAACTGGTCATATGAGCTTAACACCGGAGCCCCGCCATGCCCTCCCCCCGGCTCGACCTGCGATGGTCACTCCTCCCCCTCGTGCTCCTGGCAGCCGCCGTAGGCTCGGCGGCAGAGTCCACCCCCGACGGTCCTCGGCCCGCGGAGCCGACGCCGATCGACAAGCCGCGGTTGGCCGCCTGGAGCTTCGACGAGCCCTCGGGCACGGTCTGTCGCGACACGAGCGGCCACGGCTGCGACGCAGCGTCCGAACCGTCTCGCCCGGCGGGCATCGCCCGGGTCCCCGGCGTGTTCGGTCAGGCCCTCTCCCTGACCGGCAACCACCTGCTCCGCGTGGAGAAGCCGATGTTCGGCCCGATGGCCGAGATCTCGCTGAGCGTCTGGACGCGTCCCACCGACCTGAGCCGCTACCGGGAGATCTTCCGCAAGGAAGACGGCAATGACCGGGTCCTCTTCTCGTTCCAGGAAAACGGCACGATCCTTTCGTTGGGCCTGAACGTGGGCGGGTACACGGAATGCGACGCGCGACTCCATCCCGCGCGCGTCCTCGACGGCAACTGGCATCACTGCGCCGCCACGTTCGACGGCCGCGTGATGCGGGTCTATCTCGACGGCAAACAGATCGCCTCCCGCGAGCGGCAGGGAACGATCACCGCCGGCGGCCGGGCCCCCGGCTGCATCGGCTCGTCTAGCGGCGGCGAGTGTTTTCAAGGAGCGATCGACGACCTGCGGATCTACGGCGCGGCCCTGACGGCCGAGCAAGTCACGCTCCTCTACCGCAGCGGCCTGGAAGCCCTGGAGCGGGCGTCGCCCGAGCTTCATCAACTGGCCAACGCGGTCTACGTCCCCGGCTCTTCGCTGGCCGAAGCCCTGGCCGGTTCGCGCAAGAGTCTCGTCCAGCACAACCTGCAGACCAATCACCGGCTCATCGGCGCGATCGCTAACCGACTGCAGATCGCCTATCCCGAGCCGTGCGAGAACTTCATCACCTGGACCGGGACAGGACTGCTGGAGTACTTCACCGCCAAGGGGAACGACTTCCATCTGCGCCAGGCCGGCCGCCTCGTGGACCTTTTGCTGGAATACAAGCCCCTGACCGCGCACCAGTGGAAGAGGCAGTCGCCCGACGAGCTTCGCCGATGGGAGGAAGCCGAGACGATTCGCAAGCGGTTCGACGCGCTCTCCGCCCAGGGAGAGACGTCCCAGTTCTCGCCCGAGTGGATCGCCGTGATCCTGGAGGCGGGGAAACGGATCCAGTTCCGGCCGCAGGTCGCCGAGGCCGTGGCCCCCTATGTCAAGCCGGAAACGCCCGCGACGCGTACACTCACCGCCGCCGAAGGCCGGGAGACGCTGGAGCGTGACTGGCTCTACCAGGCCGACCAGAAGCCGACGCCGGAACGGATCAAGCAGGAACTTGCCTGGACCCGTCAGCTCGCCGAGCGGATCGCGGCGAACCATTCGGGCAAGGTCGATTTCGCCGGCGCGTTGGCTCAGTTGGACGCCCTGGCAGCGCAGGCCGCGGCCCTGACGGCCCCGGATCAAGGGCTTTACTTCAAGGTGCGGGAGGTGAAACGCTCGGTTGCCCTGAAGAACCCTGCCGTCGATTTCGACCGGCTCTTGTTCGTCGACATGCCCTTTCCGCAAGGCTCCGAGTGGCGGCACGAGACGCGGCATCGGTTGGGCTACATGGCCGTGCCCGGCGCGCGGCTCTTGGTGCTCGAAGGGCTTTCGCCCGCCGGGAAGCTCCGGCAACTGATGCCCCAGGCCCCGCTGCACGGCTCGTTCTGGCGGCCCGACCTGTCGTATGACGCCCAAAAGGTGCTGTTCTGCTTCAAGCCGCACAACGAGAAGTCGTTCCATCTCTACGAGATCAACGTCGACGGCACGGGGCTGGTGCAGTTGACCGACGGGATCTACGACGATCTCGACCCGATCTACCTGCCCGACGGCCACCTGCTGTTTTCCACGACCCGCGGCCACACCTACGTGCGCTGCATGCCGCAGACGAACGCCTACATGCTGGCCCGCTGCGACAGCGACGGCCGGAACGTCTACCTGGTCTCGGCCAACAACGAGCCCGACTATCTCCCCTCGATGATGCACGACGGCCGGGTGATCTACACTCGCTGGGAATACACGGACAAGCCGCTCTGGCGAGCCCAGGGCCTTTGGACCGTGAATCCCGACGGCACGCAGGTCAACACCTACTGGGGCAACCAGAGCGTCTGGCCCGACCTGCTCAAGGACGTCCGCTGCATCCCCGGAAGCCGGCGCGTGATGTTTACCGGCAGCGCGCATCACAACTGGTTTGCCGGCTCGGTGGGACTCATCGATCCAGACCACGGCTACAACTTCCCCGACGGGCTGACGAAGATCACGGCCGACGTCGGCTGGCCCGAGTCGGGCAATGGGCCTGTCGATCCGATCGAGAGCCCCCGCTATCACCGCAACGGCAAGTACACGGCCTACTACTCCCCCTATCCGCTTGGCGAGCAGGATTTTCTCGTCTCGGCGGAGCGCGGCGGGAAGTTCCTCTTGTACTTGATGGACGTCGACGGGAACCGGGAACTGATCTACGAGGGCGTGCACAACATCTTCCACGCCATGCCGCTCAAGCCCCGCCCGCGCCCGCCCGTGCTCGTCGATCGGGTTGCCTGGCCGAGTCGCGCGGAGCGGCTCAATCCGCAAGGCGGCGTGATCTTCAGCGGCAACGTCTACCAAGGGGCGCCGGATGAATTGCGGGGAAAGGCCAAGTACCTGCGCGTGCTCAACATCGAGCACAAGACGTACACCTACTGGCACAAGCGGCCCTACCTCTCCACGGGTCCGGTGGTGTCGATCGTGCAGTCGGAGGGCGTCAAGCGGATCATGGGGACCGTGCCCATCCAAAGCGATGGCTCCGTGGCCTTCCACGTCCCGGCGGGCCAGCCGCTCCACTTCCAACTGTTGGACGAGCACTATCAGGCCCTGCAGACGATGCGGAGCTTTGCCAACGTGATGCCCGGCGAACGGCGCGGCTGCCTGGGCTGCCACGAGTCGCACAGCCGCGCCCCGGTGATCGACGGCAAGTTCGTCGCCCTGGCGAAACCGCCGCGCACGATCACCCCGCCGCCCTGGAGCGACGACACGGTCAGCTATCCGCGTTATGTCCAGCCGGTGTTGGACAAGTACTGCGGCAAGTGCCACCAGGGCACCGGCGAGGCCGTGAAAACCGTGGACCTGACGCCCCGGGCCGGCTTCCTCGACTTTGCCGAGCCGTACTTCCTCCTCACCGGCCGGCCGAGCTGGGGCCAAGCCTATCAGAAGCCCAAGGCTCCGGCCCCGGGCTTCGGCATCGCCAACGTGCTGATGGTCGAAGGCTACAGCACGACCGATCCGGCAGCCTACCGGACGCCCAAGCCGATGACCTATCTCTCCCACAAGAGCCGGCTCATCGAGCTTTGCTCCAGCGGCAAGCACTATGACGTGAAGGTCGACGACCTGAGCCTCCAGCGGCTGATCGCCTGGATCGACGCGATGTGCCCCTACTGCGGCGACGAGGAAATCCGCGCGATCCCCGACCCCGATTTCCAAGGCGTCGACTGGCTGTCGATCCGTCCCCGGATCCACACCGCCCCGCGGATTGTCCGCCCCGGTCCGGTGGATTAGGATAGTGTGCTGCCAACCGATCCATGTGCGCACCATTTGCCCTGGAGATCCGACACCATGTTCCGCCCCTGCCTCACCGTCGCGCTCGATAGCCTCTTGGTTCTTTGTGTTTTTGCCTTTCCGGCAAGGGCCAGCGATCCCAACACGCTGACCGACGAGGAAAAGCAAGCAGGCTTTGAGCTGCTCTTCAATGGTCTGGACCTCAACGGCTGGGAGCAGAAAGGCAACTGGACCATCGAGGACGGGGCCATCTCCCGCACCGCGAAAGGGGGCGACCTGACCTACAAGGCCAAGAAGATTCCCGACGACTTCGAGCTTCGCTTTCAGTGGAAAGTGGCCCAGAAGACCAATAGCGGCGTCTACTACCGGCCGGGACAGTATGAATACCAGATCCTCGACAACGCCACGCATGCCGACGGCAAGAACCCGCGCAGCAGCGCCGCCTCGCTCTACTTCTGCATGGCCCCGTCGAAGGACGCCACGCGGCCGGTCGGCCAATGGAACACGGGCCGGATCGTCTGCAAGGGCACGGTGGTCCAACACTGGCTCAACGGCGAGAAGGTGATCGATCTCGATTACGCCGACCCCAAGTACGCCGACAATGTCGAACTACTCCGCCTGCGCGGCGCGAACCTGGCGGATCGGGGAGCCTATCTCCACCTCCAGGACCACGGCGATCCGGTCTGGTATCGCGCGATCAAGCTCCGCACGCTCGGTCCCAAGGACCAACTCGACCGCACGCCCGTCACCCCGCAGCCGATTCCCGAAGAAGTTCTTCAGGACGAGCGTGCCAAGCTCCAGCGGATCCTCAAGGCGAGAGAGCAACAGAAGGCCGCGAGGAAGAAGTAGCAGACGAGTTCCGCCGGGCGGCTGGCCCTCTTCCTTTTGCGCTGGCCGAGCGATGTGCCACATCGAAGGTAAGCCAGCGGCACGACGGAGCGTGCCTGCTACTATTCATGACGGCTACTTCGAGGCCCGTCGCTGAACGATGCAGCCCACGGCTCGCGGACCGATCTCGATCGGGAGCTTCGCGTGGTCGCCCTCGATCGCCGCGGTGAGCGGTTTGTCGCTCCACAAGTCGAAGTACTCCGCACCGGCGACGTGCGG
>JBDKTH010000398.1:0-5355 GCA_039680305.1 Thermoguttaceae bacterium
AGCTGGCCCCTCGCTATGCCGATCGGCCCGGCGGCTACGTCCGCATTCTCCATCTGGCCAAGCCGCGGCTCGGCGATGCCGGTGCGCGGGCGATGGTGGAGTTCGTCGGCAAGAACGACCGCGTCAGCAAGCGGGCCGTGAAGCCGTCGTTTGAGGCGGAGCCGGAAACGGCCGGCGCCGGGGAAGCGACCTGACGCTACGCGGTCGGGTGAAGAGTCAAATAACGCGAGAAGCCCACGGGCAGAGAGCCCGCGGGCTTTTTGGCGTTTTGGGGTTTGAGGAGATCGTTGGGAGTCCCAGGAGGGGAGCGAGATGCCTGCGCCCCGAAGGCGTTCGTTGCGTCAGGATCCGGGCCACGCGACGGGCCTCGATTTCACCGGCCAGATGCGGCGGCTCTGCGACGACATGGTTCGACGCGTTTCGGAGTTGGGGCACATTGATCTTGGCCGCGTGGCCCTGAGCTTTTGCCAGGCCCGGAAGGCGGTCAGCTACGGGATGTATGCCTCATTGACCCCGCTGCGGTTCGCTGGGGGCCAGACGGAGGTCGTGCGCCGCGGGCGCCGCTGGGGAATCCAGCGGTTGAAGGACGGCACCGGCCAGGAAATGCTCTACATCCTCAATTTCTACCTTCCCCGGTATCTCGACCTCGGCTTCCGGGAGAAGCTCACCACGGTTGTGCACGAACTGTGGCACATCAGCCCGGCGTTCGACGGCGACCTGCGGCGGTTCGGCGGACGCTGCTACGTTCACAGCGGGTCGCAGAAGCAGTACGACGCGCTGGCGGCGACCCTGGCCGAGCGGTGGCTTGCCGCGGGGCCCGAGCCGAGGCTGTATGAGTTCCTCCGCTACAACTTCCGTGAGCTGGTGGGACGGCACGGCAAGGTTTACGGGCGGAAGATCCCGGCCCCGAAGCTGTTTCCGCTCAACTCGTGATGGGCGAAAGTGCCCAGAATGCCCAACCTCGCTTGACACAGCGGAACGCTGCCGGTAACTTCCGCACGTCATGTCCCCGCGTCAGGCTTGTCGGTTTCGCAATTCTGAGCACACGTCTGTCTATGCCGGTACCATCGAAGTGGCCCATGCTGTCGACACTGCTCCTTGTGATTGTGGGCAGCTCGTGTGCTGTGGTCCACAATCCGGGTAAGTCGCCGCTGACTCGCCCTCGCATGTCCCCCGACAGTGTCGTGCTGGACATCGTCTCGATCCGGATCCCCTTTGGGCAGGAGGAGGCGAACCGGGGGCTGTGGGATGAGGTCGACGAGCTGCATTTTCCGGCCGAGGTCCGCCGGCAGTTGAACAAGAGCGGCTTCCGGGCGGGGGTGGTGGCGGGGCAGATACCCGTTGCCTTGGCTCGCCTGCTGGAAACGACCGACAAGCCAGCCCCGAACGCGGGTGAGGCCCAGGAGGTCAACCTGGCGGAGGTGGAGGCGGAGCCACGCGTCGTCTGGCGCCATCTGCAGTGCCGTCGCGCCCAGCGGGCCGAAATCCTCGCTTCCCACGTGTATGATGAGCTCCCGGTGCTTACGACCGAGGCCAATGGCCTCTGTGGCCAGACCTACCTGAAGGCCCAAGGGGTCCTGGGCGCCAAGGCGTTTCCCGAGCCTGACGGCCGGGTGCGGATCGACATCACCCCGGAACTGCATCATGGGGAAAGCCGGCAGCGGTTTGTCGAAAACCAGGGGATGTTGCGTATGGAGGCCGGGCGGTCGCGGCGGGTCTTCGACAACCTGGCCCTCTCCGCCACCCTCGCTCCCGGCCATCTGCTGCTCCTGAGCTGCCTGCCGTCCCGTCCGGGAAGCCTGGGGCATCACTTCTTTACGTCGGTCACTTCCGGGCAGCGTGAGCAGAAACTGCTGGTCATTCGTCTCTCGCAAACCCAGCACAACGGCCTGTTCGACCCCGAGGGCCCGCTCCCCTTGGACAACGCCGATCCCCAGGCGTCCGCCAGCGATCCCGCCGAGAAGAGAGAGTAGGGCGTGAGGCGAGAGGAGTAGGGACGTGGGAAAGTAGGGAGCCGAGCTTGCGCCAGCGGACTCCTCTGCGATAATCCTCTCAGCCTTCAGCCTTCAGCCTTCAGCCTTCAGCCTTCAGCTTTCAGCCTTCAGCTTTCAGCCTTCAGCTTTCAGCTTTCCGCTTTCCAAAAACAAAGGGACGGCAACTCTCGCTGCCGTCCCTTGGGATCGTCGTTTCTCGAGCGATATCGTACTACTTGCCCAACGCCTTGCGAACCGATTCCAGCTGGCCAGCCGAGCCGAGCTTCTGGTTCTTGTGGGTGATGTACTCGGCGTAGGCCGCCATGAAGACCTTCCCCGGCGGACGGAGGTCGAAGTTTTGCGGGTCGGCGACAAACGACTCGCGGTGGATCGCGCACCAGACCAGGCGGCCGTCGGTGTCGATGTTGATCTTGCAGATGCCCAGCTTGGCGGCCGGGAGGTACTGATCTTCGTTCACGCCGCTGGCGTTCTTCAGCTGGCCGCCAGCCTTGTTGATCCGGTCAACCCATTCCTTCGGCACACTGCTGGAGCCGTGCATCACCAGGGGGAAGCCCTTGGGCAGCGCGGTCTGGATCTCCTCGAGCCGATCGAGACGCAGCGACTGGGAGCCGGCGAACTTATAGGCCCCGTGGGAGGTGCCGATCGCCACGGCCAGCGAGTCGCAGCCGCTTTTCTCGACGAATTCCACCGCCTGGGGGACCTCGGTCAGGCAGACGCTGCCGACCACGTCTTCCTCGACGCCGCCGAGTTGGCCGAGTTCGGCCTCGACGACAATCCCCTTGGCGTGCGCCCGTTGGACGACCCGCCGGGTAATCTCGATGTTCTTGGCCAGCGGCTCGTGGGAGGCGTCGATCATCACCGAGCTGTAGAAACCGCTGTCGATGCAGTCGTAGCAGGCTTCTTCCGTGCCGTGATCGAGGTGGACGGCGAAGATCGCTTCCGGGAAGACCTGCTCCGCGGTCCGGATCATGGCTTCCAGGAACCGCTTGTCGCTGTAGCTACGGGCACCGCGGGAGATCTGGATGATGAACGGGGCGCTGGCGGCCGACTTGCTGGGTTCCTCGTTCGTCTTCACCTTGCCCAGGTTACCACGGAACAGCCCTACGGTCTGTTCGAGGTTGTTGATATTGTAGGCCCCGACGGCGTACTTGCCGTACGCTTGCTTGAAGAGGTCGTTGGTGGTGACAATCATGCTACTTTGCTCCCCCGGCCCGCACACCCATGTGGCCGGTCTTGAAAGAGACGCACCTGTCGTGCTACCTGCACGACAACTCGGTAATATACACCGGAATCCGAAAATTTTAGCGAAAACGGCGGCTTGGCACTAGGACCCTCTTCTGGCCGGGGATGGTCTTTGAGGAAAGAGGGGTGACTCAGCCCCCCGCCACGCCTTCCCTCCTGCGAATCCCTCGTTGCCGCAAACCGGCCGCCGGAGTACAATCGGCCGTCTTTTTCTCTTCTTTGTGTGGAATCTCGAAAGTCAAGGATGACGATCGATGAGTGCCGAACCAGCCGAAGTGGCGATCCGTCTGAGCCCGTTTGAGCAACTGCACGAGGGCCGGCAGATCCTCCAGCAAGAGAGCCAGACGCTTGCACAACTGGCCAAACGCCTCGATCAGGCGTTCTGCCAGGCGGTCGAGCTTTTGTATCACTGTCACGGGAGCGTGATCGTTTCCGGGATGGGCAAGGCCGGGCTGGTCGGACAGAAGATCATGGCCACGCTGGCCTCGACCGGCACGCGCAGCCACTGTCTCCACCCGGCCGAAGCGGTCCACGGCGATCTGGGCCGCGTCCACCACGACGACGTCATGCTCATCCTCTCGCAAAGCGGCGAGACGGAAGAAGTGGTGCGTCTGTTGCCCTCGCTGGCCGAGTTCGGCGTGCCGATCATCGCGATCACCGCCCAAACGACGAGTACGTTGGGCAAAGCGGCCACGGTGGTCCTGGAGTTGGGGCACGTCGAAGAAGCCTGTTCGCTGGGCCTGGCTCCCAGCACGAGCACCACGGCAATGCTGGCCCTGGGCGACGCCTTGGCCTTGGTCGTCAGCCGGATGCGGAACTTCAGCCGCGAGGATTTCGCCCGCTTCCACCCGGCCGGCAGTCTCGGCCGCAAGCTGAGCAAGGTCGAACATCACATGCGTCCGCTGGAACTGTGCCGTGTGGCGCTCGATTCCAGGACGATCCGCGAAGTCTTCGTCAACGTCAGCATGCCCGGCCGCCGCACCGGGGCGATCATGCTGGTCAGTCCCGCGGGGAAGCTCACGGGGATCTTTACCGACAGCGATCTGGCGCGCCTGTTCGAGAATCGCCGCGACCATGAACTCGATTCACCGATCGGCCGGGTGATGACCGCCAACCCGTTGACCGCCCAGCTCGGCTCGCGCATGACCGAGGCGGTGACGCTCATGGCCCGGCGCAAGATCAGCGAACTGCCGGTGGTGGATGCGGAAGGCAAGCCGGCGGGGCTCATCGACGTGACCGATGTGGTGGGGATCCTCCCCAGCCCGACGCCCGCAGAGGATGCCGAACCGGCAAAGTCGCCTGCGTCTGCCCCAGCTTTTCCCGGCGAATACCGGGTCTATCATGAACCAGAGGATGAGGCGTCAACGTAGTAGAAAGAAGCACCTGAGAACTGGAACGCATCGATGGATCTGGAGCAACGCTGCCAGCCGATCGAACTGATCCTCTCCGACGTGGACGGGGTTCTGACCGACGGCCGGGTGATCTACGACAATCAAGGCATTGAGACGAAGAGCTTCTTCATCCGCGACGGGATGGGAATCAAGCTTTGGCAGAAGGCCGGCTATCGCTTTGGCGTGCTGACCCAGCGGAGCTCGCAGATCGTGAAGCTGCGCTCGGCGGAGCTGGACATCGCCATTGTCCGCCAGGGGACCCAAGACAAGCTCGCTACGCTCGGCGAGCTTCTCGAAGATCTCGGGCTCACGATGGCCCAGACCTGTTACCTTGGCGACGACTTGCCCGATCTGCCGGTCGTCCGGGCCGTGGGACTTGGCGTCGCCGTGGCCGACGCCTGCCCCGAGCTGCGTGACGCCGCCGCCTACGTCACCCAAACCCCCGGCGGCTTCGGCGCCGTCCGCGAGACCATTGAGCTGATCCTCAAGCACCAAGGCCGCTGGGAGGACGTGATTCATCCGTATCTGGCGTAATGCAGAATGATGAATGATGAATGAAAGAATGGCGAAGGACTTCACGGCAGCCAAATCGTCGGCCTTTCCTTCTTGCGCTCTCCTGTTCGGTGTCGTATCGTTCTTCCTTAGTCCTTAGTCCTTCATGTCCAGGCCTGCCCGCATCAGCGCCAGTTTTGCAGCCGTGGTTGTGGCGTACTGGATGTATGCCTTGA
>JBDKTH010000882.1:0-2412 GCA_039680305.1 Thermoguttaceae bacterium
CTCCCGGCTCAGGATCAAAGCCGGTCCGTGGACCGCTGCCAAGGCCGCCAGTTCGAGCAATTCACGAGCGTGCATGGGAAAGACCGTCCGCCAAAGGAAGCGTGCGACGAGTGTCATACCGGAGAGAAAACGCGGTTCATCCGTCGGAAGCGTACCTGACGGTACCTTGGGGGACGCTGTCCCCCAAACCCCCTGGGATTTAACGCTTTCGTGCCAAGCCCGGAGCGATGGTGTTGATGAGGAGAACCGCGGATGGGAGTTACGATCATCCTCGGCTCCGGGGTTGGAAAGAAAGCGTTAAATCCGTGGGGTCTGGGGGCAGAGCACCCAGGGATGCTTCCGCCGGATGAAACAGAAAAGCAAACGGGGTGCCACGGGCGGACGGGCCGGGGAGTGAGGGGATTCGCAGGGCGGAAAGGATTGCTAATCCAGCACTTACGGCTTGTTGCGGAGATCGGATGCCGGAGGCCGGGCGGGGTTGATGTTGCCGGAGGGCAACAGACGCTGTGCGATTGCCGCCACACCTTCCCATGGTGGCTGCCGTCGCTCGTCCTCCTGGACGCGCAAGCACGGAGGGCGTATCAAGTATTCGGTCCGCCCGATGAAACCATCCCCCGCTTTGGCGGAAGCTTGACGGAGATTCACGAGAAAACGCTCGCGTGCGCGAACTTTTGGGCGGCACCAGGGGAATAAGCGGTAGATGAATACGCCCGACGACGACCAGCGCGAGTTGATCCGCTGTGCCCAGGCCGGCGAGGTGGCTGCATTCGAGCGGCTCGCCGAGCAGCACGCGGCACGCCTGTGGCGCTGCGCGCTGGTCCTTGGCAAGGATGGCAACTGGGCCGAGGACCTTGCCCAAGAGACCCTGATCGAAGCGTGGCGGTCGTTGGCGCGTTTTGACGGTCGTTGCCGGTTTTCCACCTGGCTCTACGGCATCTTGCGGCACCGGTTCTTGAAGCAGCGGCGACGCCGGAAGGCCGCCCGGCTTTGCGCGCCAGAGGCTCTTGACCAGGTGCCGTGCACAGCCTCCACGCCGGCTCGCTTGGCCGAGGCGTCGGAAGATGCCCAGCGGGTTCGTCGGGCCGTCGGGAGTTTGCCAGAAGAGCATCGCCTGGTCGTCGAACTCCGTTTCTTCGCCGGCGCGACGCTGGACGAGATTGCGGCAGCTCTTGACTGCCCGTTGGGCACGGTCAAGTCGCGACTCCACTACGCGCTGGAAAAGTTGCGGCAGATGAATCTTGCCGTGAACCTTTTCACTTCGGGCGGGGAACTAGAGGAGAGCAAACCATGAATGATCTCCATCACCCCTGCGAACTTTGGGCCGAACCACTCAGCCTGGCGGCGGCCGGTTGCCTATCGCCCGACGAAGAGCGAGACGTTCGCCGGCATCTCGAGACGTGTTCCGCGTGCCGCGAGCGTCTAGAGCAACTGACGCGATTGTGCGGCGTGCTTGCGGAATCGCGGTTGCAGGCCGACAGCGTGGACCGGGCCGTCGTCGAGCGAGTCATGGCGGCGGTCGCATCCGACCAGTCACCGCGCCCCGTTGTTCGCACGCGAGCGGAGATGCTTCATCCGGCGCTCCTTACACGTGTCTTGGACACATGGAGGTGGATCATGCGTTCCCCAGCTTTCCGGGTTTCTGCCGGGGCGGTTCTCGTGCTCGCCATCGCAACAGTCGCCTTGTGGTTCCACGCAAGCGGAACCCAGTATGCCTTCGCCGATTTCGTCAAGCCGATCCTGGAAGCAAAGAGCGCCAAGTTCAAGGTCGTTTTCGAACGCCATGGCAAGCAGGTCGCGACGGGTAACTGCATGGTGTTGGCTCCCAATCGGGACCGAATGGAGTTACAGGAACCGGGCCGGCCCGTAGAGATAACAATTGCCGATCATCGCAAAGGCGTGAGCGTAAGGCTCGACTCGGTCAGGAAGGTTGCGGTCGTCAATCAAGTGGCCGGCCTCCCTCGAGAACGAGCGTCGAACCTGCTGGAAGCAATGCGGGCGTTGATTCTCGACGCAGAAAGGCCGGATGTCCGACGCGAATGGCTCGGGGAGAAGGAAGTCGAGGGACGTCGAGCCGTCGGATGGCGGCTCAGCGGCCCTGGTCTCCAGGAACCGGGGTTAACGGCCACGATCTGGGGCGATCCCCAGACAGGTTTGCCGATTCGCCTGGAATCGTACTATGCGTTGCACGGTCAGAAAAGTACGTGCAGCGATTTCGTGTTCAATGTCGACCTGGACGCGTCGCTGTTCAGCCTCGAGCCGCCGGCCGGATACACCGTGCGGACCGTGCAGGTCGATGCCTCACAGCCGACGGAGAAGGATTTGATCGCTCTGCTCTGCGAATACAGCACGCTGATGAACAACGCCTTCCCGGAGACGCTCGACATGGATCGCCTCCGGCGCACGCTCCAGACG
>JBDKTH010001250.1:0-5905 GCA_039680305.1 Thermoguttaceae bacterium
GAGCTTGCGAGGCCCGCCATTGCCGTGATCGCTCCAGCGGCGGGCCTCGCGAGCTCGGCACCGCCCTACGTCGTGATTCTACCGTGTGCTGAACCGGGCGATCATCACGTGGCGGTAGGTCTTGCCAGGACGAAGCACAACGCTCGGCCAGTCCGCATGATGGATCGAGTCGGGATAGTTCTGCGTCTCCAGACAGAAGCCGTTGTACTGCTTGTAGACAGCCCCTCCCTTGCCGACGTTCTTGCCGTCCAGGAAGTTGCCGGTGTAGAACTGCACGCCCGGCTTGTCGCAGAACAGTTCCAGTTGCCGTCCGCTCGTCGGCTCATACACCCGGGCGGCGAGTTTCATCGCCGCGGGCTCGCCATTGAGCACGAAGTTGTGATCGAATCCGACCGGTTTGCCGCCAGCGGCCTGGAGATCGCGACCGATGGGCTTCGGTGTGCGGAAGTCAAAAGGCGTTCCGGCCACCGGGGCCAACTGGCCCGTGGGAATCAGCGTGTCGTCCACCGGCGTGTAGCGATCGGCGTTGAGCATCAGTTCATGGCCGAGAATCTCGCCGCTGTTCTGGCCCGCCAGGTTCCAGTAGGTGTGCTGAGCCAGGTTGATCACGGTCGCCTTATCCGTGGTGGCAGCCATCTCGATCTTCAGTTCGTTTTTGTCTGTCAAGATGTAGGTGACCGTCACGTGGAGTTGGCCAGGATAGTTTTCCTCGCCGTCCAGGCTCGTGCGTGATAGCCGAATCGCCGGGCCTTCCGCCGTCTTCTGCGGCTCGGCATCCCAGACGTTCTTGTCAAACCCCTTGACGCCGCCATGGAGGTGATTGGGGAAGTCGTTGAGCGCCAGCTGGTACGCCTGACCGTCGAGCGAAAAGTGCCCTTTGGCGATCCGATTGGCGGAGCGGCCCACCAACGATCCGAAGTACGGATGTCCGGCGAGGTACCCGTCAAGGCTATCGAAACCGAGGACCACATCGGCCAGCTTGCCATTCCGGTCGGGCACGTGTAGTTGCGTGATGATCGCGCCGTAGTTCGTCACCTTGAGGATCAGGCCGCTGGCATTCTTCAGCGTGTAGAGCTTGACCGGCTTGCCGTCGATCAGCCCCCAGTCTGCAGTGGTGATCTCCTGGCCTGAGACTCGTCCAACGGAAACCAATGCGGCCAGCACGACGAGGGCCGACAGGATCGCGTAACGTCGCATGCTAAGACTCCTCAAGAGACGGTGATTGCGGCACGGAGACGGCGCGGCCATGCCCAGCAGGGCCAGCCAACGTCTATCTGTTGACAGTATAGCCCGACGGGTATCGGTTCTACAGAGGGGGAGGCGATTTTTACTGACTCAGCCCTCGTTTCGTCAGTACGTCCGCACCTCAACCGCAGCCCCCTGGCGTTGGGCCGAGAGGTAGGCGCTGTAGATCGTCGAGATCGCATTGGCAGCCAGGAGGATATCGCTTTCCACCGGCTCGCCATAAGCGATCGCCCGGTAAAAGGCCTCGATCTCCTGGGGATAGCCGGTCATCCAGTCCTCGTCCGGCGAAGTGCAAGCCCAGCCCTGTTTCGTGCCGATCTTCTCCACCACGTAGATGTCCTTGAAATACTCCTCACGCGGGTTATAAGTCATCATTGCCGTGTTGGGATTGATCTGGCAGAGCGTCCGGTGGTTGTTGGCACAGACCTCCAGCCAGTTGTGGATTCCGCCCAAGACGATGTCCGAGGCGAAGATGTCGGCCAGGGTGCCGTCGTCGAACTCGACGTGCATCATCGACATGTCTTCAATGTCGTAGTAGCTCGACCGGATGTGGCCGGCATCCTGGAAGCCGGGCAGGCGAGTGACCGCATGGGTCCGGGCGGAGACCGTCTTGGGACGTATCGGCTGGCCGTTGCGCACGCGTCCCTCGACCTGCTTGAGATAGAGCGCCGCGGTGAGCGGATGACATCCCTTGCCGATCAGCACGCCGCCCCCGCAGCGAGCCGCGTAGGCGTAATCGGTCGAATGAGAGCCGCTGTGCGCCTCTTCCCCATGAATCCAGAGGATCTGCCCACCGGTCCTCTCCAAAATCTCCCGTTCTTTCTGGACAGACGGAGCATAGACCCAGTTCTCCGCATACAGCAGCCGGGCCTGGCTCTCCTTCTCGGCGGCCAACATCCGGTCGACGCTGGCCAAAGCGGCCTGGAGGGCCACGCGTTTGTCGGCCCGCTCCCAATGGAACTCCTTGGAGCCGTCGCCGAAGTAGCCGGTCAGGGGCTTTTCGCAAACGACGAACTTGCCCCGCTCCAGTCCTGCGATGGCGGTCGGCTCGTGAAACATCGGCGGCACGCAGACGTGAACCGCGTCGACCGTGTCCAGAAGCCCGTCGAGGGTCTCGAAGAAGCGGATTCCGCGTTTCTGCGCGTATGCCTTGCCCTGATCGGCATCCTTCGAATGGACGCCGACAACCTCGACATTCGTGCCGTAGACCTTGCTCAGCGCCTCATAATGGAACGTGGCCGAAAAGCCCGAACCGACGATACCCGTGCGAACCGTTTTCTTCTGCATGGCGTCCTGTTTCCCTCTAGGAAATCCCTCGCAAATCAGCCAACCCAGAGCCGGGCCGTGTCGGCCCGCTTCCCCCGTGATGCCTACCTCAGATCGTCTCCGGCAACTCGTACGGCTTACGTCGTGCACGGTCCAGATAGGCGTTCGCTTCGGCATCGCCGGGGAAGATCTCTTTGACCGGGTCCCAACGTAGCCGGCGGCCGGTCCAACGGGCGATGTTCCCAAGGTGAGCGACGGTGATCGAACGGTGGCCAATCTCCACGTCAGCGACCGGTTTGGCCCGGCTCTTGATGCAGTCGATCCAGTTGCGCACGTGGTTCTGGTCGGCGCCTTTGGCCTGCCGGTTGATCTCCTCGGCGATTTCCGGGGGATTCGTGTTGACCTTCCCACGCGAGAGGTCGAGCTTTCCCTTTTCGCCGTAGAAGATTCCTCCACCGCCGCTGCCTTTGTCGAGTTTCACCACCACGCCATTGGCGTAGCGGAAGAAGATCATCGGCAACTGACAGATCTTGTCGCCCCGGGCCCTCGACTCGGGTTGAGTGTAGGTGGGCGGGTTGAACTTGGGACCTTCGGTCCAGACCTCAACCGGCCCGCTGTCATCCATCCCCAGGGCACATTGGATCTGGTCAAGTCCGTGGGCCCCCCAACCGGTCATCTCGCCGCCCGAGAAGGGACGGAAGGAAAGCCAGCCGGGATTCGCTCGGGGAGTGAACAGGTCCTTGTTGAATGGCACCAGCGGGGCCGGGCCGCACCACATGTCCCAGTCGAGTCCGTCCGGCACCGGCTGGGCCGGCAGGTCGCATTCCCATGGGCTGGGATAGTTGCAGCCGACCACCTCGGTAATCTTCCCCAGCTTGCCCGTGCAGATGTACTCGCAGGCAATCCGGTTGACCGCCTGGGATCGCTGCTGGCTGCCGACCTGGAACACTCGCTTATACTTGCGGGCCGCCTCGACCATCAGCCGGCCTTCACGAATCGTCAGACTCAGGGCCTTTTCCGCATAGACGTCCTTGCCTGCCTGGCAGGCGTGGATCGAAACCAACGCCCGCCAGTGGTCGGGCGTGGCGGTGATGATGGCGTCAACGTCCTTGCGTTCCAGCAACTTGCGGTAGTCCTGATACGCCTCGCCGCCGAGCTTCTTGCACATCTCTTGGGCTCGCGGCAGGTAGACGTCGGCGATCCCGATGAAGCGGCACGCCTTGGTGCTCAGCGCATTCTGGAGCACGCCACTCCCTTGTCGTCCGATGCCGATCCCCGCGACGCCGATGCGGTCGTTCGGGCCTGGGCGTTCGTCGGCCGCCAGCACGCCCGAAGGAATCAGATACGGCAGGGCCACACCGCTTGCCGCCAGAGTGGCACTGCGATGGAGGAACTGTCGGCGGGAGAGTGGATTGGAGTGGTTCATCGGTTTCGTCCTTTGCTGAGGCAGTCGCTCGTTGTCCAAGTTTAGCTTCGCAGCACGATCAAGACGGCCAGCCTGCGTTCAAAACTGGCTCACGTAGTCACGCAGTCGCAATACGTTCTCTGGTGGGGCTTCATAGGGGAGGGCCCCCGTTCCCAGGCACACATTGGGGCGTTTCTCAACAAGTCGGATGATCCGGTCGGCATCGGCCTTGATGTCGTCCCATGTTCCCCGGGCGACGATTTCCGCACCGCTGTTCACTCGCACGCGAATCTCCGTCCGGTCCCAAATCTTCTTCAAAAACGCTTCCTGATCCGTCTCGTACGGAGCGACGACGTAGCCGGTGCCGGTTTCCAGCATTGCTTCCAGGATCGGCGTCGTGTCGCCACCGATGATGCACGGGACCGGATGGCCCAGAACCTCTGCCATGCCCCCGAGGATGGCCTTCAGTGCCGGCAACTCCAAACGGCGGAAACTGGCCGGCGACAGCAGTGGAGGGCAGGCCGCTGACTCGAAAAAGGCCACATCGACACCGTGCTCTTTGATCTCCTCGGCAAACGCAACCTGTCCAGCAACCAGATGCATGAGAGCTCGCGCAACGGATTCCGGATTCACCGCAACATCGTAAAGCAAGTTCTCGAACCCGACCAGGTTGCTGGCAATCGAAAACGGGCCGCTCACGGGAACGCGAACCTGCGTCTCAGGAAACTCTCGGGCAAGCCTCGCCGCCGCCCGGATGGCCATCGGGATCCGGCCATCGGTGCGTGGATTCAAGGATTTCAGATCAAGCAGGTCCGCGACCGACGGGCAGATCGGCTTGGAGATGGCCGGGATGCCAAGGCCGCCCGGGTTCTCTACGACGCCGCCATAGGCCTCGGCTTCCAGATTGTAGATGTCAATGCCCGGCATGATCGGCGTGTGCCGGTAGACGCGAAAAGCCTCGGCGTGGGCGGCGTACAGCAACTCCTCATCGCGTGACACCTCCCAGGGGCTCCGCCCAATCAAGGCCGCCGCGTGCTCGTAAACCGAGGGAGAGATCTCCATTCAGTTCATCCCCTTTGCGTTCCGCGTGGCATCAGCCAAGGCTTCTATGTTTTCCGCCGATACCCCGGGTGGCACTCCACCACCGCTGGACATGATAACGCGCCGGTGGTCGCCAAGCGATGCCAGCGAGTCGACCACGCTGTGCCGCACATCGGCCGGGGTCCCCTCGGCAAGCACGTCGCGCGGCGGAATATTGCCCAACAGCACGACCGATTCTCCGGCACGCTCGCGGATGTCTCCCAAGCTGTGGTTGAACGAGAAATTGAACAGGTTTACGCCCATCGCCCTGAGGTGCTTCGCCGTGATCAGGCCAAACGCGTCGTTGTGCAGGAACCTGACGGAGACATCGCGAGATTCGTAGATCTGCTTGAGATAGGGCAATGCGAACTGCTGGAAATCGTCGTCGCGCAAGAAGCCGATCAGGTCGTCGAGGAGGAAGATCCCGTCGATCGTGTCGAAGGTCTCGGCTTGCAGCCCGATCCAGTCGACCAGAAACTCGGTGACGACGGCCAGTAGTCGGTGGATCTCCTCGGGATTGGTCTTCACGCCCATCAGGAATTCGGTGTGCCCAAGCAGGTACGAAGCAATGTTCAACGGCCCCCGGGCGACAGCGAACCGGATGCCATGCCCCGCCTTTTCGATCGCCGACCGGCACCGGACCAGGCGCCGGAGCACGTAGGGGAGCATCCCGTCGGTGCGGCAGTTCGGCTTCTTGACACGGTTCACCTCCGTGTAGTCGCACAGGATCTTCTCCACGCTCGGGAAAGCATCCTCATACCAAATGCATTTCGCGCCGAACGCCGAAGGTTCGGTACACATCCCGTATTCCGCCCAGAATCCCGGCAGGAACATGACCTGCGGGAATCGAGTCGCCACCCGCAGGTTGGCCTCCAGCCACGTGGACTCATCGTAGAAGTAGTCGAGCAT
>JBDKTH010000665.1:0-3699 GCA_039680305.1 Thermoguttaceae bacterium
GGCGGCGGAGCCCTTGACGAGGCCCACCGGCGTGCTGATCGTGGTTCCCGCACTGGAGGCGTTGATCGTCCAGATGGGAGTAAAGAAGTAGCCCGTGCGGATCCCGCCCGTGCCCGTGATCGCACCGGCGGTCATCGTCAGCTTGTTCACGTAGTTAAGATCACCACTGGTCGAGGTTCGGAGCGTGCCATTGTCGATAAGGTAGATGGCATTGCTGGAGGTGTTCCAGTCGCCAGCTAGTTCAAGCGACGCGCCGGTTTGAATCGTATAGGTCGTGGGCTGGTTCTGGAAAAAGCCTAGGTTGAAGTCGCGTACCGCGGCCAGCCTGAGGGTCCCGCCCTCGACTGTGACACTGCCGGACATCAGGCTGTTGCCAGCTCCGTTGAGTGTCTGCGTGCCGCCACCGATCTTGGCCAGGCTCAAGGTGCCGCCGCCGTTGTTGAGCGTTCCCGCGAAGGTCCCGTTTCCGTTGCCGGCCCCTACGGTCAGCGTTTTGCCGCCGGTCGTGGACTCGTGGAGTTGGACTGCCCCATTGCCGTTGAGTCCCTTGATCGTCTCGCCCGCCCCGCTCAGCTTCCAGGTGGCGTTGACGGTGACGTCGGACGCGTCGGGAATGGCGTTTCCGCCCGCGGTTTGCAGGACGCCTTCGGAAACGATGGTGGAGCCGGTGTAAGTGTTCGTCCCGGAGAGGACCAGCGTGCCTGCGTCTCGCTTTTCGATCCCGAGACCGGGATAGTTATTAACATCGGAGATCGCGCCGCTGATGGTCAAATCGGCGGCAGCTGTGCCGTCGGCCACGTTGAGCAAGAGCGTGGTGGCCGAACCTCTGACCAGGCCCACCGGCGCGCTGATCGTGCTTCCCGTGCTGGAAGCGTTGATCGTCCAGGTCGGAGCGCCGATGTTGCCCGTGCGGATTCCACCGGTGCCCGTGATGGAGCCGGCGGTCATTGCCAGCGTGTTGACGTAGTTGCTGTCGTTGGTGGTCGAAGTCTTGAGCGTACCGCCCTCGATCGCGTAGGTTGCTTTGCTAGAGGTATTCCAGGAGGAAGCCAGTTCGAGCGTGCCGCCTGTGCCGATCGTGTAGGTCGTCGGCTGGTTCTTGAAGTAGCCTTCGTCGAACCCACACACTCCGGCTAATCTGAGGGTTCCGCCGTTTACAAAGACACTACCCGACAGCGTGCTGCCGCCGGGCGAACTGGGGGCATTGAGCGTCAGCATGGCCCCGGAATTCACGTAGAGACTGCCGGTGCCGGCCAAGAGGCTGCCAATGCTCGCCGAGACGTTCGTGCCGACGATCAAGCCGCCGCCACCGAGGTTGATCGTTCCGCCGCTGAACTGGTAGCCGCTGGCCTGGATCCGGAGCGAACTGGCGTCGCGAGTCGCGTCGACGGTGATCGAACCGACGCCGGTCGTGCCGAACACCGCCTCGCTGTCGGTGCGGCTGTCGAGCCAGACGACGTTCCCCGCCCCCTTCGTCCAACTCTCCGTGGTCGCGTCCCACCGCATGCCGCCTGCCCCATTGGTCCAAGTGAACGTCTCGGCGCAGAGACCGTTCGAGGAACTAGTGACCGCCATGCAGATCACCGCCGCTGCACACGTGGCGAGCCACCGCACTGCCACGGCGCAACGACGCTTCGCATGAACCCTGCAGAGCGATGATGTGATCATGCCGTCTCTCCCCTGCTGACTGCCACAACGGGATGGTCGCGATCCCCTCGGGCCGGGATCGCTCCAGCATGATTGTAATTGGACACACCGCCGTGTCAAACTCCAGGCGTTGACCGGGCGTGTCAGCTTCCCGGGATCATCCAGGGGAAGAGGTACGCCTGGGCGAGCGTTAGCAGGCCCATCAGGGTGGCCAAGGCGACGCTGTGCCAGAAGACGTAACGGAGGATCGGCCCTTCGCCGCCGGGTTGGTTCGTGGCTGCGGCAGAGACGACGATGCTCTGCGCGTCGATCATCTTGCCCATCACGCCGCCGGTGCTGTTGGCCGAGCAGATCAACACGGGGCTCAGGTTGAGTTGCTCGGCGGTGATCTTCTGCAAGCTGCCGAACAGGGCGTTGGAGGCGGTGTCGGAGCCGGTCAGGGCCACGCCCAGCCAGCCGAGCATCGCCGCGAAAAACGGGTACAGGCAGCCGGTCTTGGTAAAGGCCAGCCCGAGCGTCGCGTCCGTGCCGCTATACCGCGTGGTAAAGGCGATGGCCAACATCGTGGCGATCGTAAACAGCGGCCAGCGCATGCGAACCAGCGTGGCGCCGAGGACCCGCAGGAAACGGCTTGGGCTCACCCCCATCCAGATCGCCGAGAGGATCGCCGCCATGGCGACCCCGGTGCCAGTCGCCGAGAGCCAGTTGACACGGAATACGGCCTCCTCGGGCTTCTCGCGGCGAGGGACGGCCGGCACGTCGCGGTAGACGACGCGGTGTAGCCGAGGAACAGCGAAGCGGAATTCCGTATACCCGGCCAGCAGATTGGGCCGTTCCCACCAGCGAAACGCTACGGCATCGGCCGACGAGGTGTGTGCCGAGATCGCGGCCGGGCTCAGCCCGCCATCCAAGAGAGTCCGCACCGGGGGCATCCCCCACAGGAATACGCAGGCCGACAAGAGGAGCCACGGGACCCAAGCCGTGGCGATCTCGCGGCGAGTGAACTGCGTGGCGGCGGCCTCCACCGTCGGCGCGTCGGTCTCGCCGTCGAAACGCCAGATTTCTTTCGGCTGCCAGACGCGGAGGAGCAAGACCAGCAGAACCAGCGAGGTCAGGCCGCCGGTTACGTCGCCCAAGGTGGGGCCAAGATAGTTGGCGGTGAGGAACTGGACGGTCGCAAAACTCCCGCCGCTGACCAACACCGCCGGCCAGGCCCCGCGCAGTCCGCGCCAGCCCGACATCATCACCACCATCCACGCCGGCACCAGCAGCGAGAAGAACGGCAACTGCCGGCCGATCATCATACTCAGTTGCATCTCGGGGATGTCGGTCACCTTGCTGAGCGTGGTGATCGGGGTGCCCAGGGACCCGAAGGCCACCGGGGCGGTGTTGGCGACCAGGGCCAGGCCGGCCGCATGGAGGGGGCGGAAGCCGGCGCCGATCATCAGGGCGGCGGAGATGGCCACCGGCGCGCCGAACCCGGCGGCCCCTTCCAAAAAGGCGCCGAAGCAGAAGGCGATCAGCAGGGCCTGGATCCGGCGATCGGGCGAGAGCGAGGCCACCGAGCTTTTTACCTTCTCGAACTGACCCATTTCGACCGTCAGGGAGTAGAGAAACACGGCCCCCAGCACGATGCAGCCGATCGGAAACAGACCGAAGCAGGCCCCGTAGCCGGCCGAGGCCAGGGCCATCGGCCAAGGCATCTTGCAGGCGAAGACGGCCACGGCCAACGCCGTCGCCAGGCCGGCGGCCGCGGCGCGCGGAGCCGACCATTCCAGGATCCCCAACAAGCCCAGCAGCACGACGATCGGCAAGGCTGCCAGCAGGGTCGAGAGGATCACCGAGCCGGTCGGATTGTAGACTTGGACCCACTCCATCGCCCAGCCCTCAACGTTTCGAACCAGGGGAGCTACCACCAGACGTGTACGAATGTAGCACGCCCATTGCCCGAAAACCATACCGCAGTACTGACATTCGGATCGATTCGCAGTCAGGCGGGCGGACTCAATGCCTCCGTCATCTCGTCGTGGCCTGGCGGCCGCGGCCAGAAAC
>JBDKTH010000713.1:0-6042 GCA_039680305.1 Thermoguttaceae bacterium
CAGGACTCCTCTGGGATCATGTGTTTAGGTCGCGTCCAAGAAAGGGGACGGCGAGGGAAGGTGTCTTCCAAAGCGGTCAAGAGGCGGCGAGCGCGGAATCGCTTCGCCCCCTGCCGTCGCTCGGAAAGGGAGTAGGGCTGGTGCGGCTCGACCGACGGCCGAATAGCGGTCGGCCGATGCTTGGGATCGGCAAGAACGGTTGGGGCTGTCGCCGAATTTGATCCCAAGGCCAGCGCACGCATGCGTTGTCCGCAGCGGATTGGCCGCTCAGATGGGTTTTCGGAGGTGGGCGATCAGACGCCGAAGCAATCGCTCCAGGGCCCTGCGGAGGCGAACCTCCCGGACGAGGGCGAGCACGGCCACCACGAGGGAGATCGCCACTCCCGATAGTAACGCAGTTGACATAGGGTTCCTCACGTTCATGGGGGAAAGGAGAAGAGGACGTTCGGCAGGATTGCCCAGCGGTTCGCCTTGGCACCGTCGCTGCACTTGGCAAGCAGGAAGGCAATGATTCACCTGCCCGGATCAACCGAGCCTGGGCCTCGTTGGCCCTCGTCCTCAAGAAGGGCCGAAGGACTCTCTTGCAGGCGTTTCCGGTCACCGGGGAGCGCCGGTGGATCGCCGCTCCTGGAAAGCAGGGGAGATTCTGGCGAGGTGATCTCCGTGATCAACACCTCGGTGAGCACGGAATCGTCGTTCTCGTGCTTCACGGCGTGGAGTAATTGCCAGCAGAGAAGGAGGGGGACCAGGCAGGCGGCCAGGACGCCCAAGCCCTTGGCCGCCAGGGCGACCTGCGAGTCCCAGGTCCGGTCGCTGGCCACTTGCCGACGGTCGGCCTCCAACTGGTCCCGCTGGTGGCCGATCTCGGCCTGCTGGGCCTGGAGGTCCTTTTGCAGCGATACGAGTTCCTTACGGGCCTGGGCGCCCGCCTCGACCAACGACTGGGTGGCTCCGGCGAGTTGTTGGTTCTGGTAGGCGATCTGACGGTTCTGCTCGGCCTGCCGGTCGGCGGCCTCCCTGGCCACCTGCACGACCCGAGCGTCCTCGCCACAACCGACCAGAATACTGAGCAGGAGAGTGAGGAGAATGAAGTGGGGAAGAATAGTAGGTTTCATGCGACCTCCAACGACGACATGGCAAGATGATGTGCATCACTGTCGCTCCAAATTCCAAACGCGACAGGGGGCACAAAGGTTAAGATCAGGTTCGACACAACGAGCACGTCCAGGGGGGCAGCCGTGCCAAAGAAGCGACCGCCAGGAACGGACGGGCCAGACAGTGGCCTTTTTGGGGGACCGCAGACAGCGACGAGAGGCCCTCCCTTGCCCAGGCCAGAGGCTAAGCGTTTCGGTCAAGTAATGAACTAAACCGCTTCGCGGATCTCGTGACATCCGTTCTGTCCGGCAAGGATTCTCTCTTCGTGGAGACTCTTCTCTCGCGGACGACTGGCGTGTCTCCTCTCGGATGATCTCCGCTTGGGCCGGTTATGCGGATTGTAGCGATTTGCGCATTGGCCCTTTGTAGCGCATGCTTGGGGAAGACGGCTTGGTCGAGGCCAAGTCCTGACAAGCACCCGAGGAGAGGAGCAGCCGATGACACCGTTGCGCGAGCGGATGATCGAAGACATGAAGATCCGGAACTACTCGGAGCACACGATCGCGGCGTACGTCAGCGGCGTGTACCGGTTGGCGATGTTTTACCACAAGAGTCCCGACCAGCTGGGCCGCGAGGAGATCCGGGCGTTTCTCGTCGATTTGGTCGACGAGAAGAAGGTGGCCTGGTCGTATTACAAGCAGGTGCTGGCGGCGTTGCGGTTCTTCTATCGCCATGTGCTTCGTCGGGGGGAAGTGGTCGAGGATGTGCGTGGCCCGCGACCGGCGAAGCGGCTGCCGGTCGTCCTGAGCGTCGCGGAAGTGGCCCGCTTTTTCAAGGCGATTCCCTCGTTGAAGCATCGGACGATCCTGATGCTGGCCTATGGCGCGGGTCTGCGGGTTGGCGAAGCGGTGCGGGTGCGGGTCGCTGACATCGACCGCGAGCGGAAGGTGCTTCGCGTCGAGCAGGGCAAGGGGAAGAAGGACCGTTACACGGTCCTTTCCCCGGCGCTCTTGGAGATCCTCGATCGCTACTGCTGGGCGGCGCGGCCGGAGGATCTGTTGTTCACGACCCGCTTCCGGGACCGGCCGATTACCGACAGCACGGTCCAACGGGTCTGCGTCCAGGCACGGCAGGCGGCGGGGATCGACAAGCGGATTTCCCCGCACACGCTGCGGCACAGTTTTGCCACCCATCTGCTGGAAGCGGGGACCGATTTGCGGGTGATTCAGGTCCTGTTGGGCCACGCCAGTCCCAAGACCACGGCGATCTACACGCATGTTTCCACCGCGTTGATCGGCAAGACCCGCAGTCCGTTGGACGCCTTGCCGGACGTGTGAGCCATGGCGGCGGGGAGCCCGACGGACGGGCCGCCCGGGGTGGTCTAGAGTTGGGGGAGTTCCGCGTCCGCCCCACCTCTTGCGATCCCCTGCCCGATGCCGCCCTCCCCGCCGCTTGGCCGACCCCGTCTGGAAGTCGCCGACATCTTCCGCGGCGAAGCCGCCTCGTTCTTGGCGGATTACGGCCCCTCGCTCTCGTCGTCGCAGCGGCGGGTCTTTTCCGAGATCCAGGCCTGCCGGACTGCGGTCCTCGGCGGGCACGTCCGGGCGTGCGACCACTGCGGCCATGTGGAGATCGCCTACAACTCGTGCCGCAACCGCCATTGCCCCAAGTGCCAGGCCCTGGCCTGCGCCGAGTGGCTGAAGCAGCGGGAGGCGGAGCTCTTGCCGATCCCCTACTTTCACCTGGTCTTCACCTTGCCGGCGGAGATCGCCGCCTTGGCGCTGCAGAACAAGCGGGTCCTGTACGGGATCCTGTTCGAGGCCGCCAGCCAAACGCTCCGTCAGGTCGCGGCGAACCCGCGGCACCTGGGGGCTGACGAGATCGGGCTGCTGGCCGTGTTGCACACCTGGGGCCAGAACCTTTTCCACCATCCGCACCTCCACTGCGTGGTCAGCGGCGGCGGGCTTTCCCCAAGCGGGACCCGCTGGATCGCCTCCAAGACGTATTACTTCCTCCCGGTGAAGGTCCTCAGCCGTGTCTTTCGCAACCAGTACCGGGCCTTGTTGGAGAAGGCCTTCCAACGCGGAGAGCTGGCGTTCTTCGGCGAACTTCAGCCGTTGGCCGAGCCGGAGGCCTTTCGACGCTTTCTCCACACGGCCACCAAGCGGGAGTGGGTGGTCTACGCCAAGCGGCCCTTTGGCTCACCGGACTGCGTCCTGAAGTACCTGGCCCGCTACACCCACCGGGTGGCGATTTCCAACCATCGTCTGCTCGGTTACCGGGACGGCAAGGTCACGTTTCGCTATAAGGACTATGCGCACGAGGGCCAACCGCGGACGATGACCCTTCCGGCGGCGGAGTTCATCCGCCGCTTTCTGTTGCACGTTCTGCCCGACGGCTTCATGCGGATCCGGCACTACGGCTATCTGGCCAATCGTCATCGCCGTGAGAAGCTGGCAATCTGCCGCCGCTTGCTGGGCGGTGGGGCTCCGACCGAATCGCCCGCCGACCAGGAGCCACCGGTGACCGCCTCCTGCCAGCAAGGTGACGCCGCAGAAGGGACGATCCGTTGCCCGGTCTGCAAGACGGGCCGAATGCGGACCATCGAAACGTTCGAGCGGCTTCCTCGCCGAGGGCCTGGTCCGGCCAAGCCTTTGCCCGCTCGTCCCCCGATTCCCTTGGAGGACAGTTCGTGACGGTCCGTCTCCGCCATTCAAGACCGGATCGCTCCTCTGGGCAGGCGTTCCGTCGCGTGTCGCATGACCGCCCTGCGCCCCGGTGGCGAATCCTCGCTGCCAAACGCACCGAATCGCCTTCCCAGGGCCAGCGGCGAGCGGAAATCCTCGCGACATCGCCGTCCGCTTCGCCATCCCTCGCTCGGTCAATGACCGGATGAAGGCCGACCGCCACCATCCAATCCCCATAGCCGAGTCCTCCGGCGGTTCAGTTCAATAGAATCGTAAGCGGCGTGCTTTCGAGTCGCTTGGCGGCGCAGAACCTCTGATAGCACGCCGCCTACAATCCTTCATATTGTGACGCAGAAGAGCCAAGAATTTGCGCCGAGAGAGCTTCCATTGCCCACGCGAGTTCGTGGCATCCTCACCCGCTCGCCCGGCGTCTCTGCCATCGGGAGGCGGCCACAGGGCGATCACGAAGCTCCCGATAGGGCTCCGTGAGGCCCTCCTGCTCCATGAGCCGCGGGTAATCCAAGGCCCTCTTAACGGTCATGTAACCACGATCCGAACGAACCGTGCAGGCTGGGGCCCGGGCCTAGCGACTCTTGCAGCGTCGGTTCTCCGGCGATGCCCTGCCGCCATCCAGGCCCTTGGCAACCTCCCGCGCGATCATCTCCAAGACGCGATAGAGGGGGGAACCGGGTTTGATCGGGGCGACCTTCGTCGTGCCTCGCACCTTTCGATCTTTGGGATTTCCGGACATACCGCGATCTCCTTCTTCCTGCGCGCAAAAAAAGACCCCAGCGAATTGCCGGGGTCCAACAGCCAAACAGCTTGTCGTCGAGTCTTTCGCTTAGATCACCGAACGCTCGTAATCCTCGCGTGGCCGAAAACGGTACTTGGCGTTTTTGTGGCGGCGGAGCTTGGGATAATCCTCCGGCGGCTCTAACAACGGCACGTAGGGGCTATCGAGCCCTTGCTCCTTCATCAGCCGGTCAAGGGCCAGGGCCCGCTGGACCACCGGCAGCTTGGGCCGCTCGGGCAGCTGGGCGGTAGGCCATTCGGCCAGCCGGACGGCGATCTGCCGCTGAGTCAGCCCCTGGGCAGCCAAACAAGTTGCCTCCTCGCGGATGCGCTCCCGTTGTGGCGGCCGCTCGAACAAGTCCAGCGTCAACTCCCGGGTCAACAGATCGTCCAGGCCGGGCACGTGCTGGGTGTCCGGAACAATACCCCCCAGGGTCAACTTGATCTTGGCCCGTGGCAGCGGGTGGCCGCCATCAAGGAGCCGCACCAGGTAAACGTGGAACTCTGACACCAACAGCCGCATGAGGTCGCCGAACTCGGGAGAATCGACCGCCAGCCCCTGGAACTGGTCCTTGAGCATCTGCCGAAGCTCAAGCGTGGATTGCGGCAAGCAGAGCTCTCGCTTTTCGAGCCGCTCCAACCCAGACCGCTCCCGGGCCAACTCCTTCTCGCGGGCGTCCAGTTCCTGCAACTTCTGCTGGAACACCGGACGCGGGCCATACTGGGCAATCGCCGCGGCGAAGTTCGCCTGCTCCCGGGCGAGGCCCGCCTCGTCGCTATGAAGCTTCCGCCACCGCTCGGCTTGGCCGCCGCAACGGTCTTGTCGGGCGAGTTGGACCAACTCGCAGAACTGCTCCTCGAATCCCGGCAGTGCATACAGTTCGCTGGTGATGGCGTCCACGAGTCGCTTTACCGCCAGCGGCCCGTGGAAACCGACCGAGTTCCAGCAATGCCACTCCCGGCTGGTGGAGCACATCAAGTTCTCCGTCATTCCGTTGCCGCCCCAGACGTAATGCCCGCCGCAGTACCAGCAGCAGGCATGCTGCCCGGGGAAGCGGGTCCGCTTCCGAGGCCGCTGCCAGAGTGGATCGACTCCGTTAACCGTTTTCCGGCGGAAATGGGAGTTCGTCGCATCAAGCAGGCGGATGAGTTCGTCCTGCTCCTCCGAGGAGAGGTGGGCCAAGTGGGGACACTCGATGAAGACCGGTTCACTATCCGGGTTCTTAATCGATACGCGGCGGCCCGTCTCATGGTGTTTGATCGTGCGGCGGAACCCGCGGCCAGGAAAGCCGGAGAGAAGACGGTTCTTGTAGTACCGCCGAACCATGGCGCCATTCCACTGTCTCCGTCGGGAATAGGGCCCACATGCGTATTCAGTCCGGTTGAAGTAGTCTGCCACGAGGGAGCAGTTGTGTGTCGTCATCAACAAGCTCTTCCCGTGGTGGATCGTCTCGGTCGCGGAGTCGTC
>JBDKTH010000648.1:0-4637 GCA_039680305.1 Thermoguttaceae bacterium
CACCAGGCCGACCAGGACGCCCTGGAGGGCGTCGGCCTCTTGGCGCGTTTGTCCGGCACCGAGCGCAGCCAGCGCGTCGTGCAGTTGACGCCGGGCGCGGACGGCAGCCTGGCGACGCCGCAGCACCGCCGGATCGCCCGCCAGCCTCTGGATGCGAACGACGACCACGGCCAGCACGGCATAGAGCCCCGCGAGGCCGCCGAGCCCCAGGGCCCAGCGTTCCGGCCGGACCGACTCGTCGCGCACCGCCGCCAGCTCGGTGATGTTGGCAAAAATCCCTTCGCGCCGGGCTTCCAACTCGCCCTGGCCCCCAGGCACGCGGGGCGTTGCCACGATCTGATCGCTCGACAGTCGCTCCGCCTTGACGACCTCGACCGGGATCGGGGCCGTGTGCAGCGTTTCATACTTCTCCGTCTGCACGTCGAAATAGGCCAAGGCCACGGCCGGGAAGGCCTTAGCGTCAACGTCGGTCGGGCGCAGGCTGTAGGTGAAGCGGCAGAGATTGTCTTTCCGCTCATCGGAGGGCTCGTCAATCCGGAAATGATCGGTAATTTCCTTGACCCGCTTCAAGTCCGGGGCCCGGGCGGTCTCCAGCGTTCCCTCGCCGCGAAGCGTGAGGGTCAACGTCATCGGGTCGCCGATCCTCGCCCGTTCCGGCTTCAGTTCCGCGGCAAGCTCGAAGTGGCCCACGGCCCCGGTGAACGTCTCGGGCCGGCCTTCGGCGGGAACGTCTTTGACGACGACCTCGATCCGTTTGCCCACCGCATAGATTTCCTGGCCGATCAGGCCGCGTTCGGCCTGCCGTGTGGCAAACGCGCCTTGCACCGAGGCGGGCCCGAAGCCGTAGGTGCCCGGCCGCTTGGCCACGAACCGCCGGGGGTATTCATATTGCCAGTAGCCGACCTCGTTGCCGCTCTTGTCGCGACGTTTGACGCGATCCCGTTTGCCGGCGAACGACAGCGACTCTTCCCCAAACAGGCCGAAGCCCGCACGGCGGACGACGCGGTTGATACTGAAACCGGACGAACTGTCCGGCCGGAGCGTGGCCAGCCAGTGGGACTGATCGGATTGGGGTTTGAGATCTTCGGGCAACTGCTCGTCGGCCACCCACGGGATCTGCAGGGCGGGCGGCGAGTTCTGCACCGAGAGCGGATCCCGCTCCGCATGCGGTTTCGGCATTTCCTTGACCAACACGCGGAGCGTGACGGTGAACGTCTGCATCGGATAGACCGAGGGGCGGTCGCAGAGGATCTCGGCCAGGACGATGTCCTGGGAGTCGGCCGGCAGGACCTTCAGCGTCTGCGCTTCCCCCTTGAGCACCTGCCCGGCGACTTTGACCTGCGGGGCGGGGATCGTGAGGGTTCCCGTCTTGCGGGGCACGAGCCGGTAGGCGTATTGCGTTGACCGATCGACGATCTCCTCCCGCTGCCCGTTGATGATCCGAATCTGGCGGGATTCAGACGTACGTGGGCCGAGAGGCGTGACGTCGAAGTCGTCCAGCGGACCGAGTTCCGGCGTTACGTTCTCTTCGATGTTGTGGAGCTTGACGTCGTAACGGACCGCCTGGCCTTCGTACACTTGCGAGTGGCTCAGCCCCACGTCAATGCTTGGCTTGGGTTCCGCTCCCCAGGCCGACGCTGCGCTGCACAGAACGAGTAGAAAGGCCAGCCCAAAGTAGCAGGCACGCTCCGCGTGCCGTTCGCTTTTGCTTTGTTCTTCCGACGCCGGAAATCGTTGTGTGGTCTGGGGCCGTCCAAGAGGAAATACGGATTCCTCTTCTCTGATTCCACCACTTCCGACACGCCCGAACAGAGAAGAGGAATCCGTACTTGTATCGGGTTCATCCTGTGGAAACGCACCTAACGGTACGCTGGGGGACGCTGTCCCCCAGGTACGCTTCCGTTGGATGAACGGGTATCCGAGAGCCGGGCGACCGATTCGCGGAGCGTGTCTTCTACGTTCGGTTGGAACCATCCTGCCTGTCTTCCTGCTCACGACTACCAATCCTTTTCCACCGGCTCAGGACGGAGGATGTACTGCTGCAGTCGCCGCTCCATCTCCCGGCGGTACTGCTGCCGCTGGCGGGCCTTGCGGAGCGTCGACTCGGCCTGCTGCTTGGAGGCGTCCTGCTTCTGGGACTGCTGTGGTTTCTGCGGCGTCTTCGACTGCTGCTGATCCTTGGCTTGCTCGTTCTGCTTCTGGTCTTTCCTGTTTTGGTCCTGCTGCTTCTTGTCTTGTTGCGGATCCTGATCCTTCTTGTTCTGCTTGGGCAACAGGTCGGCGATCTCCTGGAGCAGCTTGAGCGACTCCTTCTGTTGGGGCAACGCGTCGGACGGCTTCTTGGCTTCCAGCAAAATGGCCGCCTCGGCTGCCGGCTTGCGGAGCTTTTCCGGCCCAAACTCGATCGCCTTCTTCAACGCCTTCTTGACGCACTCGCATTGCTGCTTCGCCTCTTCGGCCGCCTTGGCGTCTTGGTTCTTGTCAGACGGGGGAGGGGCCGCTTCCAGCTGTTTCAGTTCCATCGCGGCCTTGGTCGGCAAAAGTTCGTTCCAACGGGCAACGAACTTCTGGTCCCAGGCCGATTCTCGATGGTCGAACTGCTTTTGAAGCTCCTCGCTGGCCACCACCTCGTTGACGCCGTCGACCAGGCCTTGCTGGTCCTTGAGGGCTCGCTGGACGAGCTGGACGAACGGCACGATCGCCCGGTAGATCTCGTCGAACCGTTCGACGGCATCCGTCTGCGATCCGACCGCCTCGGCGGGCTTGCCCGCAGCGAGCCTGTCGGCCGCCGCGGTCATGGTTTCGTGCGTCTTGTCGGTCAGACGATTGAGCAGGTCCAGGGCTTCATTCTTCCCGCTGCCTTTGGCCGTCGGCTTGAGTTCTGCGGCGAGCTTTTTCTTAAGCGGCTCGATCTCCTTGGCCAGCTCCCGCTGGGAGGTTTCCAGATCGGCCAGTGCCTGACGGCGTTTGGGCGAATCGGCCTCGGCCGACAGCGGCCTGGTCTCCGTGCGCAGTTCCCGCTGCCGGGTGTCCAGCATGGCGAGGAACTCTAGCAGGTTCATCTCCTTGGGTTTTTTCTGGCGGTCTTGCTCCTGCCAGAGGGCTTTCATCTGCTTGGTCCAGAGCCGGACGAGTTCCAGGTTGTGCCGGGCGTCGGCGTGATCGGGAGCGATTTCCAGGCAGTCGCGATAACGGCCGGCCGCCTGCGTCAAAAGCGCCAAGCCTTCCTCGCGGACCTGCGGCGAGGCTTCTTGGGGCTTCTCACCAAACAACGCTCGGGCTTTGGCCACGGCCAGGTTGCCCAGGTTGTAGCGGCTGCTGACCGCGATCGTCGGCTCTTGCGAGACGGCCGCTTTCTGGAACAATTCGATGGCCTTGTCCATATCGTTCGACGCGGCCAGGGCACAGGCCCGATCGAACGCGATTCGCAGGTCGTCCGGCCGCCCCTTGGCGGCCTCGTCGAACGCCGTCAGCGCCCCGGAGTAGTTGCCTTTCTGGTAGTGCGTGATCCCTTCCTGAACTTTCGTGGCCGCCGCTGGCTCGGCCGAGGCGGACGCGGCGGTCGAGAGGAGGATCAGCATCGCGATAATCGTCTTCATCCGAGCCGGGGCGGCACGCCCCGGTTCTGAAGATGGCTGCGTCGGCCGAGGGTAGCTGGCGATCAACATCTCGGCCAACAGCAGCGCGAGCCCCAGACCGACGAACCACTGGAACTGGTCGCGATAACGCTTGCGCTTCTCGGCATACACCTGCCCACGGGTCAGCTTGGCCAGGTGATCGGTGTAGATCTGGCCCAGGTCATAGACGCGGGTGCCGGCCGGGATGTAGGCCCCGCCGGTGGCCAGGGCGACCTTTTGGAGACACCCTTCATTGAGCTTCGACCAGACCTCCTTGCCGCCGTCTTTGAGATAGTGTAACGACTTCTCCTCGCGCACCGGGATGCGGGCCCCCTCGCTCGCATCGCCCAGCCCGACGCAAAAGACCTTGATCCCCCGCTCCGCCGCCTGCTTGGCCGCCTCCTCGACATACGAGTCCTGGTCGTCGCCGTCGGTGATCAGCACGATCACCTGATCGCGGTCGCGCTGCTCGGGCAAGGCTTCGAGACACTTGCGGATGCCGTCGCCGATCAGCGTGCCGCCGCGTGGCGCACTGTGCGGCCCAACCTCGTCGAGCACCATGCGGAAGAAGCCGTAGTCGGTCGTGAGCGGGACTTTCGTTACAGGCTTGCCCGCGAAGACGACCAGCCCCACGCGATCGCCGGCGAGTCGTCCCAGCAGGTCGATCGCGTCCAGTTTCGCCCGCTGGAGCCGGCTGGGAGGCACGTCCTCGGCGGTCATCGAACGCGAGACGTCCAGGAGGACCACCAGGTCCGCGCCCTTTTGTGAGACTCGCTCGAAATAGACGCCGAACCGCGGCCTGGCGCCGGCCGCGATGAGGCAAGCCAGGCCCAAGAGCACCAGGCCCCCTTTGACCCACGGCCGCCATCCGGCGTCCGGCGGCATCAATCGGCCGAGCATCCCCGGAGCGGCGAACTGCCGGGCCGCGGCAGCTCGACGTCGCTGCGCATAGACGAAGAGTCCCGCCACCAGCGGCAGGATCCAAAGGCACAACAGGATGCGTGGGTTATCCCAGACCAT
>JBDKTH010000184.1:0-2089 GCA_039680305.1 Thermoguttaceae bacterium
AAAAGCACCAGAAAACCAAGCTTGTCGGAGGCATTCCGATGCAAGCCTCGCTCAGACCCCGTCGTGCCACTGACATCTTGCCAGTGCTTCCCTTTGCCAAGCATATGGATCAAGCACCGGCCACATATGGAACCCTCAACGGCGATGAGCTTGCAGCCGGCGCTGGTCCGTTTCGTCTCTTCAAGAGAGAACCACGAAAGACACGAAACACACGAAAGGAGAGGAGGGCAGGGGAGCTCAAGCACGAGGCTTTGAAGACTTTGCCGGGTGGCCGAACCCTCTCTTTCTATCTCGTGCCTTTCATGGTTCCCAGACTCCTATTCCACCTCCGCCACCTTGATCCGCAGCTTTCCGGCCACCTGGGCGACCGGCAAGAAGCTGGTGAAGGCCGAGGCGGAGGCGAGGCTGGTGTGGGCCAACTTGAGATGGGCGGCGCCGATGCCGCCGCGGGCGAGGGTGGCGTCCAGCGGGATCCAGCGGTCGGCCACGTAGACTTCGTCCCACATGTGGAAGCCGAACGACGGCTGGCCGGTCTGCTCGGTGTAGACCAGGCCGACGGCGACCCGGGCGGGAATCCCACGAGCCCGGGCCAGCGCCGCCAGCAACACGGCGTGCTCGGTGCAGTCGCCCCGCCGGCTCTCGGCCACTTGGGCCGCGGTAGCAAAGGCCTGAGAGTAGTCTGCGGCCACAATGTAGCCCCGCACATACTTCTCCAACGCCACGGCCACCTTCCACGGATCCTTTTCCTCCGGGACCACCTTCTGGGCCAACGCCACGATCGCCGGATTGTCGCTCTGGATCATGTTGTTGGCCTGGCGGTCTTCGTCGCTCGGCGGGTCGGCCGGGGCACTGGCGTTGCCCGGCTGATCCGGACGAACCGCATAGACCGTCACTTCGGCCTCGTTCGTGCCGAGCGACTTGATGGCCTGCGAGCAGCCCGAGGGAAACACGTCGGCCGGGTTGGCGCCGTCGAGCTGCAGGACATAGCGGATTCGCCGACTCGCATGGGCGCTGTTCAGCGGCCGGTCGAGGTTCACCGACATGCCCAACATGAGGTCATAGGGCGTGTTGCCGCCGGGTTCGGCCAGGGCCACGGCCTTGGGCACCCGGATGGTCATCATGTCCATCGCCTCTTCGCGCTTGCGCAGGATCTCGCCCTGGCGGTCGGTCCAGAGAGTGCCTCGCTGACTCTGACCATCGCCAAAGGTCGTGGTCATGTCGATTCGCAGCAACTCCTGGGACTTGCCGAGGATCTCGACCGGCTCATACTGTTGGGCGGCGAGCGTGGTGGTGGCCACCAGGTTGAAGCCGGGCATCAGGGCTTGGAACTTTCGTGTTTCGCCGGGCTTCATGGGACTGCGCCACAGCGACTGCTCGCCGGCGATCAGGCCTCCGTAGCTGGTGGACCAGGGGATGGAGCTTTTGAGCGTCTTGCCCATCGTGGTCAGGTTGAGCTGAAGCTGGTCGCCCTCGACGCGTCCGCTGGTCTGCTGGATGAGCATTGCGCCTTGGGCGATCTTGCAGTTGAAGTCCACCAGGTGGCCGTCGGCGGTCTCGGTGCTGTCAAACTGCACCTCCATCTCGACGCCCTGGCCCGCCCGCTGAAACTTCATCTGGCTGAGCCCCTCGATCCGCACGCCGCTGCGGCCGTTCACCGTTTCCGGATGGATGGTCGTCTTTGCGTATCCGACACGCTTTCCGGCGATCTCATTAATCTCCCAAACCTCACGATCGCCCATGTTGGCCGACGCCTGAGAGCCGGCCGCAGCCGCGGGAGCCACGGTAGCGTCGTTGGCTGGCCGCGAGCAGCCGGAGACGGCCAGCAAGGCCGTCAGGGCCAGGGCGGACACTGCAGGCAGGCGGGGACTCGTTTGAGGCGACAGGCGGCGGTTGGCGGCGAGGGGCATGGCGATTGGGTTCAGGGTTCAGGGTTCAGGGTTCAGGGTTCAGGGTTCAGGGTTCAGCGGCGGGGGGCGTTTGATAGTCAGGGGGCCCATCGATTCTAAAGCGAAATCCTGAACCCCGAACCCTGAACCCTAAAACCCTCTTCCCTCGACCCTCAGTATAAACCTTTTCGATCAAGCAGAGC
>JBDKTH010000387.1:0-6506 GCA_039680305.1 Thermoguttaceae bacterium
TAGAGCTTCAATTGGGGCCGCACTAGCGAGGTCCAGAGCTTGTAGCCTTCGTCGTTCAGGTGCAGACCGTCTCGCTGGAACAACTCGGGCCGCGGCTTGCCGTCCGGGCCGAGCATCGGTTTCTCGATGTCGATGAACACCGTGTGCGGAGCCTTTTCCACTTCGGCCCGGATCAGGGCATTCGCTTGGCGGACGGTGTCGATGAACTTCCAGCGGCTGATGCTTGGCTTGATCGCGATGGCGACGATTTGCGTCTCGGGCAGGGCCTGGTGCACCTTTTCGACGAGCGCTTTGAAGTCGGCGGCGATCTGCGCAGGGCTCTTCCCTGCGGCCGTGTCGTTGTCGCCCGCATAGAAGACGATCACCCTGGGGCGGTAAGGAATCGCGATTCGCTCGGCGTAAGTGACCGAGTCGGCGATCTGCGAGCCACCAAAACCGCGATTGATCACCGGAAGGTCCGGGAAGAATTTCTGGACGTTCCACAGGCGGATGCTCGAACTGCCGAGAAACAGGACGCCTCCCTTGGGCGGTGGAGTCTGACGGTCCTGGGCTTCGAAAGCGGCGATGGCCGATTCCCACCGGTCGGCCAATGCGGAAGTCGTGAGAGCCGCCGTGAGGACTGCGCTCAGGAGAAGGGGCAGGGCATGCGTCCGTTTCATGGGGGGCTCCAGGAGTGATGCTGAGCAAGGTGCGATATCGGCGTGTGGAGTCAGGGGCCGCTTCTACGAGCATAGCCACAACAAGGGAGGTGGGCAACAGGCCGCACGCGATGGGAAGTGGTTCCCTCGTTCAAGAAGCAAAACAGGGGGCCGGAGCCCCCTGTGGGTTGTCTCTCGTGGCCGCAGGCGATTACGCGCCGGCGCCAACGGTCGCCTTCTTGCGTTCGGCGATCACCTCGCGTTCGACGCTCGCCGGCAGGCGGCGGTAGCGGGCGAATTCCATGGTGAAGGTGCCTTGGCCCTGGGTCATGCTCCGCAGGTCGGTCGAGTAGCCGAACGTTTCGGCCAAGGGGACTTCGCCCTCGATCCGGGCGGTGGCGCCGCTGACCTCGGTGCTGGTGACCATGCCGCGGCGGGAAGTCAGATCGCCCACGACGGTTCCCTGGAACTGGGTGGGGCACTCGATCTCGATCCGCATCACGGGTTCCAGCAGCACCGGCTTGGTGCGCGAGAAGTTTTCCCGCATCGTGGTCTGGGCGCAGATCTGGAACGCCAGGTCGGAGCTGTCGACCTCGTGGTATGAACCGTCGGTCAACACGATATGCAGTCCCACGACCGGATAGCCGGCCACCGGGCCCTTGGCGAGCGTCTTGCGGAAGCCTTTTTCCACGGCCGGGATATACTGCTTGGGAATCCGGCCGCCGACGACCTCCTCCTCAAAGAGGAAGGTTTCGTCGGAGCCCTCGGGCAGGACCTGCATGCGCCCGACGATGTGGGCGTACTGGCCCGACCCACCGCTTTGTTTGCGGTGCCGCACGTTGAACTCGGCGGTCTGCGTGGGAGCCTCGCGGTAGTTGACCTTCGGGGCGCCGACCTCGACCTCGACCTTGAACTCGCGGCGGATCCGTTCCACGTAGATCTCCAGGTGCAACTCGCCCATGCCGGAGATCAGCGTTTCGCCGGTCTCTTCGTCCGTGGCGACTTGCAGCGTGGGATCCTCGCGGCGGAACCGCTGGAGGGCCTTGGCCAGCCGATCGGTGCCGTTCCGTTCCGTGGGCGAGATCGCCATCTTGATCACCGGATCGGGGACGAACATCTTCTGCAGCGTGCAGTAGGGGTATTCCGAGGCGTAGGTGTCGCCGCTGGCGCAGTCGACGCCCAGGACGGCCACGATGTCGCCGGCCTCGGCGACGTCGACCTCTTGCCGCTGATCGGCGTGCATGCGCACGATCCGGCTGAATCGTTCCTTCCGGCCGCTGCGCTGGTTGTAGTAGGAGTTGCCCTTCTCAAAGCGTCCCTGGTAGATCCGCATGAAGGTCAAGGCCCCGTACGGATCCTCGACGATCTTGAACGCCATTGCCACGGTCGGCTTGTCGGGATCGGCCACCAGCGGGATCTCGTGATCCGGGTCGTTGTGGGCCATGGCCTTGGTCTCGACCTCGTTCGGCGCGGGCAGGTAGCGGACAATCGCATCCAAAAGCGGCTGGACGCCCTTGTTCCGGTAGGCCGTGCCGAGGAAGACCGGCGTGAACTGCTGATTGAGGGCGGCGTCCTTCACGACGGTATGGATCAGCTCCACGGGCACCTCTTCCTCGCCCAGGAGCAATTCCAGCAACTCGTCGCTGTACATCGACAGGGCTTCGAGCATGACCTGCCGGGCCTTGGTGGCTTCTTCGGCCAGGTCGGCGGGGATCGCTTCGCGGCGGACCTTTTCGCCGTTGTTGCCGTCAAAGTAGATCGCCTGCTGGCTGATCAGGTCGACGACGCCCTCGAAATTGGCCTCGCGGCCGATGGGGATCTGCATCAAGACCGCATCGCAGTCGAGCTTCTCGCGGACCTGCTTGACCACTTTGAACGGATCGGCGCCGGTGCGGTCCATCTTGTTGATAAACGCCAGCCGGGGAACGTGATAGCGTTCCATCTGCCGGTCGATGGTGATCGATTGGGCCTGGACCCCGCCGACGGCGCAGAGGACGAGGATCGCCCCGTCCAGCACGCGCAGGCTGCGTTCCACCTCCACGGTGAAGTCGACGTGACCCGGGGTGTCGATCAGGTTGATCTGCGTGTCGCCCGAGCGGACCGAGGTGGCCGCGCTGGTGATCGTGATCCCCCGTTCCCGCTCCAGGTCCATGTAGTCCATGACGGCGCCATCCCCATCGCCGTGGACTTCCTCCATCCGATGGATTCGGCCGGTGTAGTAGAGGATCCGCTCACTGAGAGTCGTCTTGCCCGAGTCGATGTGAGCCGAGATGCCAATGTTACGCAGTTTTGTCAGGTCCATACTTCGCTACAAACGCCTAAAAGGGGGTGGAAAGTAGTTCTCCAGTATTATAGCACGACTGGTCAATATATCCGTGCTGGATTAGGTCCGCATTAGGTGGTCCCAGCTCTCGCAAAACGCATACCACGGAGCTGGGATGTTGACTGCCTCCAAAGACTGTGAACCCTACCGGCTGCATAAAGCATATCGGCTAAGTTACGTCGGAGGCACAACCCAGGGAGGACCGGGTGCTGGGCGAGACAGTCGGGAGGGAAACTCCGGCAACTGGCCCACAAGGGAGAGGGTCCTTATTTCGGCAGGATGCGCACACCACCTCCCTGGTAGTTGCCCGATTATAAGCTAAACAGGGCAAGACTGCTAGCCTGAATCTGCGAAAAATCGGGAGAGTCGCCAGCATTTCCTTCGTTATCGTTCTTCTGTAACTCTTGTTATGGACATGGGTTAGAGCGGTCGGACTACCGAGAGGCTTCGCCAGTAGTCGAAGAGCGTCTCGACGGAGAGCACGCCGCCGCCCATGCCGCTCTTGTTGATGCCCGCATAGGGCACGCCGTGCGGGAACAGGTTGTGGGCGTTGATCCAACTGTTGGCGGCGACCATTGCTTCGGCCACCCGGCGGGCTCGGCCGAGGTCCGACGTCCAGACGCTGTTGGCCAGGCCGTAGTCGGTCTGGTTGGCCAGGCGGATCGCCTCGGCTTCGTCGGCAAACGAGGCCAGATAGGCCACCGGGCCGAAGATCTCTTCCTGGGCGGCCACATTGTCCAGGGAGCCTGCCAGGAGCGCGGGTTTGACGTAGTAACCGTCGCAGCCGGGCACCTCGGCCGTGCCCCCTTCGAGCAGGAGTTGGGCCCCTTGTTCCTGGCCGCGGCGCAGGTAGCCGAAGATCCGCTCGCGCTGCTTCTCGTTGACCACCGGCCCCATCTGGGAGCGACGGTCCAGTTGGTAGCCGACGCGGATCCTCTTGAGTCGGTCCACGCAGGCGTCAATGAGCGAATCGTAGATCGACCGGTGGATGATCCAGCGGGTCGCATCGCAGCAGACCTGGCCCGTGTGGAAGGTGATCGCGCCGACCAGTTTGTCGGCCGTCTGGGCCACGTCGACGTCGTCGAACACCACGGCCGCGCCCTTGCCGCCCAGCTCTAGCTTCACCGGCACCAGGTTTCGGCCGCAGGCCTCGCCGATCCGGCGACCGACCTCGGGCGAGCCGGTGAACGACATCCGTTTCAGCCCAGGGTGACGGGACAAGGCCGCACCGGTCACTTCGCCCAGTCCGGGGACGACGTTGATCACTCCGTCGGGGATACCGGCTTCCCGGGCAAGCTGGGCCAGGTAGATCGTCGACAGGGGCGTGTCTTCGGCCGGCTTGATGACCACCGTGTTGCCGGCGGCCAGGGCCGGGGCGATCCCCCAGCCGACCAGCAGGATGGGGAAATTCCAGGGGAAGATAAAGCCGCACGGTCCCCAGGGAAGGCGCACGGTCCAGGCTTCGTGTTGGGCGACGGCCAGGGTGCTGGTGCGCTGGACGTGCTGGGCCGTGTCGGCGTACCAGCGGATCGTGGCGACGAAGTTCTGGACGTCGGCTTCTGCTTGCCAGGCGATCTTGCCGCAGTCGAGGGCCTCGATCTGGGTGAGGATCTTTTTCTGTTTTTCCGCGGCGTCGGCGAGGCGGTGCAGGAGGGCGCCGCGCTCGTTGGGCGACAGCTTGGCCCAGCCCGACTCGCGGAAGGCCCGGTCGGCGGCCTGGATGGCCCGGTCGACATCGTCGGGCCCAAGGGCGGACACTTGGGCCAGCGGCTGGCCCGTGCCCGGGTCGCGGGTCTCAAACACCTCGCCGTTGGACGCCGCAACATTCTCGCCGCCAACGACGCCTTTGAGCGGGCTTTGGGCAAGGAACGTCAGCACTTCGGGCAGTAGTTTGGTGGCTTCTCCGATCGCCATCTCGGGGTCTCCGTTGTGCGTCGCCTAGGGTTTATTGGTCCGATTTTCGACGGTTGTCGACGCTTAGGGGCCTGATTGGCTCGCTGGTGAGGAATCGGGACGGTCGAGAATTGTATACCCCGGTGGGCCATTCGTGCCAAGTAGGCCGTTCTGGACGCTCGGAGGCCTGCAGGCCCTCGGCCAGAGGGCGGCGTAGGCCGTTGGTTTCCCCCCATGCGCGGTGCGTTTTGTTCTGCGTGCGCGGCGACTTCGCGTATGGCCAAAAAAGTTGAGCTTTTCGAAAATCGCTAACTCGAGAATTAGCAATAACTTCTGACGCGAGGGCTCGACGTAAGTTGGGGGCTCCGATGAGGTATGTCGCAAAGCGGGCTCTTTCCCCTGGGAAAGAGTCGTCGGACGGGGCGAGCGGACAACCGGGAACAGGTTTGAATCGGCGAGGGCGGTCTGCCGAGGCTTGGGGTTGAGCGCGGCCAGGATGCGAGCGAGCCCCGCCGGATCTTGGGTTCGGCTGGTGGGGCTCGCTTGGTCGTCGGCCGTGGTAAGTTGGGCGTTAAAAGGAGCGTTTCGGCGGCGTTTGCTTTTGTTCTTTGGTGCCGCTCGACCCACCCTACCGGTTTGATCGGGTCGATCGGGCGTCGGACGGGCGGAGGCGAAGACTGCGGCGAAGATCTCGGCGGGGCTGGTTGTGGTGCTTGGGATCAAGTCGTCCCAGGGGGACGGCTCGGCGTCGAGGCTGGTGGGGCTCGCTTGGTCGTCGGCCGTGTTAAGGTGGGCGTTAAAAGGAGCGTTTCGGCGGCGTTTGCTTCTGTTCTTTGGGACCGCTCGACCCACCCTACCGGTTTGATCGGTTCGCTCGGGCGTCGGGCGGGCGGAGGCGAACACCGCGGCGAAGATCTCGGCGGCGCTGGTCGTGGTGCTGGGGATCAAGTCGTCCCAGATCGGGTCGGCGTTGAGGCTGGTGGGGCTCGCTCGGTCGTCGGCCGTGTTAAGGTGGGCGCCGTGGGGAACGGGTCGGCGGCGTTTGCGTTTGTTCTTTGGGACCGCTCGACCGACCCTACCGGTTTGATCGGTTCGCGGGGGCGAGGCGAACACGGCGGCGTAGGTCTCGGCGGCGTACTCGGTCGTGCTTTGGATCAGTTCGGGCCAGTTGATTGGCGCGGCGTCGAGTTGCGAGAAGGATGCCGAGCGGTCCGCGAGAAACTCGGGCGTGTCGACCAGAAACGGCTTGCCGTCAAACGTGGCCACCAGCCGAGCGATTTCCGCCGGGACCTGGCCTCGGCCGCCTTCCTCGTTCTCCTGGTCGGTTCGAACTGGGTCCGGGTCGGGCTCGTCGAGCTGGGGGATCGACGGGGCGTCGTACTGGGCCAAGAGTTGGTTGATCTGGCGCACCAGCAGACAGCAGGTGTCGCGGGGGATCTCGTCGCGCACCAGTTCCACAAAACCGCGGAAGATGTCGGCCTCGACAAGGAGGTCGAAGTTCGACGCGTTGCGGGGCGGGCCAAAGTCCTCGGGGTTGAGCCGTTCCAGAACCCAGGCGGCCGCGCGCCAGTTGGCCGGCTGGTGGAGGGTGGGAAAGATTTTCCGCGGGTCTTGTTTTTTCTGGGGGCTTTCGCCTGGCCCTTCCGCGCGGG
>JBDKTH010000433.1:0-3345 GCA_039680305.1 Thermoguttaceae bacterium
CGTCCTTCAATTCGCCCGCGGGTGGGCCTTCTCGTAGGCGGATCGTAGCGCGGTCGTGCTGACGTGCGTGTAGATCTGCGTGGTCACCAGGCTTTTGAGGCCGAGGAGTTCTTGGACACTGCGGATATCGGCGCCCGCATCGAGCAAGTGGGTGGCGAAACTGTGACGTAGAGAGTGGGGCGTGGTGCGGTGATCCAGGCCGGTGATGCGGAGGTACTTTTCCAGCATCCGGGCAACGCTTCGCGTGGTCAGGCGGCGGCCGAACTTGTTGACGAACACCGGCGAGTTGGCCCCGGCCACCTCGCGGGGACTGAGGTGGCGAACCGACATCCACCGATCCAACGCGCGGACCGCATAGGAGCCGATCGGCGAAAGCCGCTCGCGTCGTCCTTTGCCGCGCACGCGAACCACGCCCGCGGCAGAGTCCAGGTCGCTCTGGTTGAGCCCGACTACTTCGCTGACACGCAGGCCAGCGGAGTACATTGTCTCGAGAATCGCCCGATCGCGCAGGCCCAGGGGATCGCTGGAGGGTGGAGCCTGAAGCAACTGGCCAAGTTCCTCGGTGGAGAGGAAGTGCGGCAGATTGCGAGGCTTGCGCGGATTGCGCAGCGGTTTTGCCGGATTGCTCGTCGCCCAGCCGTCGCGCTGCCCGAAGCGGAAGAAGCTGCGCATCGAGGCCAGCCGGCGCGAGATTGTGGCTTTCGCGTAGCCCGCCTCATGCAGGGCGGCCACGTAGCCACGAAGTTCCAACGGGTTGATCGCCCCGGGCTTGGGGCAGATGCCGCTCCGCGCCTCTGTCAGATAGTCGGCTAGCGCGGTGAGGTCTTCGCGATAGCTTTTGATCGTCAGGTCCGACGCGTTGCGTTCCACGCGAAGGTATTGGAGGTAGCGAGCGATGGCGTCGCGCATCGAGGTCCTGTGCTAAGGGCCCTTCCAGCAGGTCAATTGTCCAAGTTATTTCTGGACGCGCCCCTAGAACAGCGGCCCGCGGTCTTGCCCCAATCGCACATCCAGGCGATTGGCCACGGCCCGTTTCTGGCTCTCCTGGCGGATCTTCTGACTCAACACGGCGGCGTCGTACCAGGTGAAGCTCAACTCGGGATTGGAGGCAAAACGGCCCAGGACCCGGAGCGTCTCGGCGCGGCTGGCGTCGTCATAGAGAAATACATAGCGTTCCGACCCCTTCACGAGTGCGAGTACATTGATGTCTTGAGTCATGGCCGGAGATCTCCTGCACGTCCGAAACGCTTGGTCAGGCTCCTGGTGCGGCGTCTGCCGCGACCCATGGTGAGGAAGGCCTTCCCTGTCTTTATCGGTTGGCGGACCAGCGCCACACTACTCGCGTTTTGCCGGCGCCGCCCCGAGCGGAAAGCATCTCGCGAATATGCATGTGGCAGCAGAAACGGACAAAATCGTCGCTTCGCTCAAGATAGCTTTGCCAACCCCCGAAGCGAGCGTCATCGCGAAGCAAGTAATATTCCTCCAGGGCGTCCGTCACGTCGCCGTCGTGACCATTGAACGCCCGGGTATGGCTCATCACCGGGACGCTGCTTGGCCAGCAGCTAGGCGGTCGGGGGCTGGGGGGAGGCGGGACGAAACCCCGCGGATCTGGCCACTCTGGCGGGAAGGCCGCCGCAGTCCCGCCCATGGGCGCGGTGGATGCATTAGGGCCACCGGCTCGAGTAGCTGGGGAAGTTGGGAAAGCCTTGTCGCCCGCGGCGGCACTGGCCGGGGCTTGGTAGGCCGTTTGTTTGACCCCTTGTTCTGTCGACGGTTGCCCAGGCGGGATTTGCTCCAGACTTGGCAGGGCTTTTCCACCCGACTGCGGCGTGGCCGCATCACACGCAGGTGTCTGCGTCTTCAATTGTTCGCGGGCCAGGGCCATCTCGGCCTGGAATACGACGGATGGTGGAATGTTCTTCTCATCCTTAGTCCCCCAGGGAAGTCCGTAGCCAGGCGGGATCGGATGGAAGCCGGGGTTGGCCGCATACCACTCCACCTGCATCGTGCAACGCGGCGGATAGTAGGGGGTGAAGTCGGTCACCGCTCCCACCGCAACCGCATCGACTCCGAGCACTTGGGCCAGGCGACGCACGTCGTCGGGACCATTGAGCCGGAGGTTGTTCTCTCGAAGTGTCTGCTCAACCACGTTAACCGGAACGACCTCGTAGCCTGGGACCGATTGCAGCTCGTTGAAATAGGCCAACGCAAAACGCCGCCCATCGACGGTCGGCTCATTGGTCAGATTGAAGAAGGGGGCGACGGCCACTTTGGACAATTGCGGGAACGGGTTGTGAATCTCGGTCCGATGGACCACGCGCGGCAGCAGCGAGCAGCCGGTCAGCGAGAGGCTCAGCAGTAGAACCACTAGTCGCGCCATGATCGAGTCGGAATACCACCCAAGAGTCACCCCCTCAGTCGGACCGTCCAGAGCACGTCCTCAAGTCGAGGCTGCTCGTTGCAGGTTATGTTATCGGCAAAGTCGTTAAAGCTTCTCCAGCTTAAATCCCTGATTCTTCGGGCCGAGTTGATCTTGATACTCAAGAGCGGGTGGTGACAATGACCTAGACGCTGTTTCAAAACGTAGCGATTCCGGTTCTCTCCCCCTTCGGGAGAGGGTGTTTGCAGTCTGCTTGGTCCGTAGTCCTTGAGGAAACTGTCGTGAATCTGCCCCGCAATCCTACCCGATCTGTCCGCGTCGGAGCCGTAACGATCGGCGGCGGCCAGCCGATCGTGATCCAAAGCATGTGTGCCACGAAGACCGTCGATGTGGCGGCCACGGCCGATCAGGCTACCGCTCTGCACGAGGCTGGGGCCGGGGTGGTGCGGATCGCGGTCGACAGTCAGAAGGATGCCGAGGCGCTCCGGGAAATCCGCGAGAAGACGCCGGCTAACCTCTCGGTTGATCTTCAGGAGAATTATCGGTTGGCCTCCGTGGTGGCCCCCCTAGTGGACAAGATCCGCTACAATCCCGGGCATCTCTATCACCACGAGCGGGATCGGGCCTGGCAAGACAAGGTTCGCTTTCTGGTCGAGGTGGCGGTCACGCACGACTGCGCGTTGCGGGTCGGGGTGAATTGCGGCTCGGTCGATCCGGCCAAGCTGGAAAAGTTCCCGGGCGACGACTCGATCAGCCCGATGCTCGAAAGTGCCCTGGATCACTGCGCCCTGCTCGATTCGCTCGGCTTCACGCGGTATTGCGTCTCGCTCAAAGACTCGGATCCGGCCAACGTGGTCGAGGTGAATCGGCGGTTTGCCGCCCAACGCCCGGAGATTCCCCTACACCTCGGGGTGACGGAAGCCGGGCTTCCACCGGAAGGGATCCTCAAGACACGCATTGCTTTT
>JBDKTH010000763.1:0-3097 GCA_039680305.1 Thermoguttaceae bacterium
CTTCCTCTGCGTTCTGGGCCACGACGTCCAGGCCCTGCGCACAGAAGGCACGCAAGAGCTCTATCGTCGCGGCACCGCCTGGGCCGCCGGTCTCCCGCCGGTTGGCCGCTAGTGCGAAACGCGTCATCTTCTCGGGTTCGCGTCACCTCCCCCGCCAGACGACCGCGCACGACCTCATCATTCCCGCTTCCGTGGGCACGCGCCCCAGGAGCGCGCGATTCCGCCTGTCCAACTGCTTCCTGCGGTCACGATGCCACCCTATAATAGGACCAGTGACTGCAAACGGGCTTCTGCTGTTTGTGGGATCTCTTCCTGGACTTGCGCCGGAAAAGTGCAGCCCTGGGGTTACGATTGGCACTGGAGCGTTGAAGGGACCTCTTCGAGAACCGTTGCTGACAGATCACCGTTCGTCTTCGCCTTGGGGCTGTGGTGGGACATGGTATATGGGAAGAGCACGGGCACAACCGTGGACAGGCTATCTTCTAGCCGTCTTGGTCACGGTGCTGGCGCTGCTGATGCATTGGACGCTGGACTCGGTCTCGGGTACCACCCACTACGATGTCTTTTACGCCAGCGTGGCCTTAGCGGCCATCTTGTGGGGGCAAAGGCCGGGACTGCTGGCCGTGACCTTGGGAAGCCTGGTGACCATCGGGCTGTTTGCCCTGGAAAGCGGGCCGGCCGACTTCTTGGGGAGCGATCAGGTCCTGCATCTACTGATCTTTCTCGGCTTGGGGGGCGCAGTCAGCCTCGTCGCCGGACGGCTCCGCACACAACGCCAGCACGTTGACGAACAGCGTGAACTGCTGGCAGTGATGCTAGCAAGCATCGGCGACGCGGTCATCGCGACCGATCTCGACGGACGCGTCAGTTTTCTCAACGACGAGGCCGAGCGTTTGACCGGCTGGACGAACCAAGATGCCGGCGGCTTGCCGGTGACCGCCGTGTTCCGGACCGATCACGAGCAGCCTCCCCTGCCCCTGATGAACCCGGCCAACGCGCTCCGGTCCCAGGGGACTGGAACAGGACTGCCCGCTCCCATGGTGCTCCTTGCCAAAGATGGCCGAGAGATTCCCCTCGAGGTCAACCACGCAACAATCCAGGGGGCTGATGGCAAGGTCCAGGGAGCGGTCCTGATCTTCCGGGATTCTTCCAAGCAGAAGAGCGTGCAGGAAGCCCTGCGCGAAGCCGTCGAATTGCGGCAGATCGCGTTGGATATCGCCGAGTTGGGCACGTGGACCTGCTACCCCAGCGATTCAGGCGGCCTCACCTTCACTGGGGATGCTCGCTGCCAATCCATCCTCGGCGTATCGAGCGGGCGGACCGCGCACGAGCAGTTTTTGGCATCGGTCTGCCCGGAGGATCGCGCTCGTGTCGATCAGGCCGCGGAGGTCGCGACCGCTCCGGCCTCCGATGGCCGCTACGACGCGGAATACCGCGTGGTCCATGCCGATGGATCGGTACGTTGGGTGGCCGCCAAGGGCCAGGTGTTCTTCCAGGGCGTAGGGGAATCGCGGCGGGCGGTGCGTGGCATTGGCACGGTGATGGACATCACCGCGCGCAAGGAGGCGGAACAGGCCCTGCGCGAGGCCGTCGAATTGCGTCAGATCGCGCTGGACGCCGCCAAGCTGGGCACCTGGGAGTACGACCCGAGAAGTCGCACCTTTGCCGTGGACCCGCGCTGCCGAACTATCCTCGCCATGCCGAGCGATCGCTTCCAGTACGAGAATTTGCTGAATGCGTTCCGGCCGGAGGATCGCGAAGATGTCAACCGAACCTTGCAGATCGCGCTCGATCCCACGTCGGACGGCCACTGGGACCGGGAACACCGCGTGGTTTGGCGCGATGGCTCCGTGCGATGGGTGGTCGTCAAAGGCCAGACGTTCTTTGAGAATGAAGGGGGATCGCGGCGCGCGGTGCGCGTCGTCGGCACGATCGAGGATGTCACCGAGCAAAAGCGGGCGGCGGAGAAACTGCGCGCAAGCGAGGAGTTGTTGCAGCAGGCCATCCACGTGTCCGGGCTGGGCGTTTTTGACTACGACTATCGCGTCAATGTGGTCGAATGGTCGCCGCGACTGCGGGAAATGCGAGGTGTTGGCCCCGACGAGCCGGTCGGCGTCCCGGAGCTTCTCGCGAGGGTCCATCCCGACGATCGCCAGAAGGTGGCCGACGCTGTCGCCCGCGCGGAAGACCCGAACGGAAACGGCCGTTACGTCGTCGAAAACCGTGTGCTGTGGCCTGATGGAACCGTACGCTGGCTGAGTCAGCAGGGCCAGGTGTTCTTCGAGGGCGAAGGCCCGGCACGCCAGCGGGCGCGGGTCGTCGGCGCGGTGATCGACATCACCGAGCAGAAACGTGCGGAGGAGAGACTGCGGGCCAGCGAAGAGTTGCTGCAGCAGGCCGTTCGCGTCTCCGGGCTGGGGATCTTTGACCACGACCTTCGCACCAATACCCTCCACTGGTCGCCGAAAACGCGAGAAATGCTCGGCGTCGAGGCAGAGGAACCGGGGAGCATTGCGAAGTTCCTCGATTGTGTGCATCCCGAGGATTGCCCCAAGATAGCCGAGGCCGTTCAGCGCGGTCAGGACCCGCGAGGCGACGGCTTGCACGTCTTCGAGTGCCGCGCGTTGTGGCCCGACGGAACCGTGCGATGGCTGACCTTCTGGGCGCAGACCTTCTTTGAGGGGGAGGGGGAATCACGGCGGGCGGTGCGAGTGATTGGCATGGTGATGGACATGACCGAACGCAAGGAGGCGGAGGAGGCCCTGCGGGCCAGCGAGGAGCTGTTCCGGGCGTTCTTCGACAGCGCGGCGGTCGGCACATCCCTGGTGGAACCGGGCGGACGATTCCTGCAGGTCAACGACCGTTTCTGCGAGATCACCGGGTATAGCCGCGAAGAGCTGCTCCAGATGACGCCGCCCGACCTCTTCCATCCCGACGATCGGCAGCGCGATCTGGAGGATTACGCCCGGTACCTCCAGGGACAGCTCCCTCCGAACGCCATGGAACAACGGCATGTGCGCAAGGATGGAACCGCGATCTGGGTGCAGGTGAATGCTTCGCTGCTTCGTGACCCGGAGGGCCGTGCGCAGCGCATGGC
>JBDKTH010001351.1:0-2640 GCA_039680305.1 Thermoguttaceae bacterium
CCCCTCGTCGCTCAGTTCCGACTTGGTCCAGGCCGACAGTTCCACGAAACTTCCCGGCTCGATGGCGATCGAACGGTCCTGGCCCTGCCGCAAGCGAGTGTGCGTCGACCGGAGGTTCTCCAGCACAACGGCACTTGTGCCCGAGCGGCCTGCGGATTCCTGGCGGGAAATCTTGCGATCGGCGCTGTCCGGCGTGCGTTTCTCCCAGGCCGGTGCGAGGGATTCTTCGAACCCCGGATTCTTGAGAAGGTTCTCCGCCCGGGCGGTCCCGACCAGGGCTGCTATGACTACACTCACAACGAGAAACCGCCGTGCTGGTATGCCGATCATTGCGTGCGACTCCGTGGGGATGAGTGGGAACTCGACACAAGGGCCGAGGCAAACGGGCTAGGGGGCGGGGACCATGCGCATGGCCTGGCCACCCTGGGCCGGCAGCGTAACCTTCAATACCTTTGCGGCGTCGACACTTTCGCGGTCGATCCGCACGTGGGTGCGCGTTGCGATAGTCGGATCGTCGGCATAGACGTGAGCCACGTATTTCTTTCCTTTGGCCAAGAAGTCCAACGGGATCTCCAGCGTTCTCGCCTGGCCGTGGTTCATGCAGCCGACGTACCAGTCGTCGCCGCTACGACGGGCGATTGCCGCATACTGGCCGATCTGGCCGTGGAGGACCTTGGTGTCGTCCCAGACGGTCGGCACATGGTCGTAGAACTCCAACTCCGGCTCGTCGCCCATCCGGCCCTGGGAGTGGCCGGCGCCGCCCGTCTTCTGCGGCGCCGCACTGGGACGGTCGTACCAGTAGAGGAACTGCCAGGGGCTGTAGAGGCACACGGCCTTGGCCAACTGATAGGCGTGCGTGGCGTTGCGGTCCACGCGTCCGTCATAGTAGCAGATCGTGTTGTCGGCGGCTCCGGCCAGCATGCGATTGAAGAGGATCCTCAGCGTCTGGTCGTTGGTCGGACTCGTCTCGTCGCCGCCGATCCCTTCCTGGGTCATCAGGTTGGGATAGGTGCGGGAGTAGCCGGTGGGCCGGTACTCGTCGTGAATGTCGACCATCAACTGATGGGCCGCCGCCTTGCGCACCGCCTCGTGCAGCCAGCGGGTCCACTCCTGGGAGCCGACGTTGACAAACCCGTACTTCACCCCCTTGACGCCCCATTGCCGGTAAAGCGGCAGGATCACGTCCAGTTGCCGTTCCAAGGCCCGGCGGTTGACGTAGAGAATAATGCCGATGCCCCGCCCGTTGGCGTACCGGATGACCTCGGCGAGATCGAGCGGACCGCGGGACCGCTTGGGATCGACATGCACCCCGGTGGCATCCGAGGCGTCGGAATACTCGTCGCCATACCAACCAGCGTCGAACTCCACATACTGCAGGTGATGCTCTGCGGCGAAGTCGACGCAGGCCTTCCCGCCCGTCGTGGTCAAGGTCACCTCGCGGATCACCTTGCCCGGCTTGATCCACGACGTGTCGGCGATCGCGCACGGGTCGTTGAGGTTGAGCAGAAGGTCGTTGTTCTGGAGCAACTGGCCCGGGCTGGTGGCCGCCATCACGAACCGCCATGGCGTGGTCAGCGGCAGTTGGGCCTTGACCGGTCCGGTCAGATCGCTCACCAGGGCGTGCGGCACGCCGGCCAGCGGGGCGAACTTCATCCGGGCGTAGTCCACCAGGCGGGCTTCGCCAAGGGCCACGAACGTGTCCGGACCGAGCTGGACCGCCATTGGCCGTTCGCAACCCGGCTTAATCGCGCTGAGCGGGGCTTCGCTGTACACGCCCTGCGCACTGTAGACTGGCCAAATCTTATGGTTGCCAAGGAAGCGGAACTCGGTACACTCTTTGGTGATCTGGACGTTTTCCAGCGACGGCTGCTGGGGGATCGTGTAGCAGAACGCAATCCCCTCGTCGTACGCTCGGAAGGTGAGCTGCAACTGTCGCGGCGGGGCACTCTTGTCTTCCAGATCGACCACAAGCTGACGATACCGATCGCGGATCTCGCTCCTCTCGCCATAGACCGGCTTCCAGGTCGAGTCGTGACTGGTGGGCGCCGTGCGTACGATCGCAAACCCGTCGACCAGCTTGCCCGCTGCCTGCAGCTCCAGGCCGAGGTGGGATTCGGCGAGAATCGGCTGATTCCGGTAGGCGATGCGATAGCAGGGCTGGCCAGCCGATGTCACATCGATGGTGACGGCCAGGTTCCCATCCGGGGAACGCAGCTCGGCGGCTCCGACTGCTTGGGCGAGCGCTCCGGCGATCAGAACGGTCAGCGGAAGGATGGAATAGCGCAGACGCGACGAGGTTCTCATGGGCAGACAATCCAAAGGTGCAGGGCCGTTTTGTGGGGCAGGATCAGGGGAACACTGGCTGACCCCAGAGATTATACTAATTGCCTTCGCCCGGGAATGCCAACGGAAGCGGCATTGGGCGGTCGCCTACTGGGCCCGCGCAGAAATAAGTTGGGCAAATATGAAGAAGCAAGGACGCGCAGCAGTCCTTGGTTCTTCATGCCTCCAACCACCGAGGGGGCGTTTTCGGCCTCGCTTTTCATGGAAGCAAAGGCGGCCTTGCAGCGTCAGCGTCGGCGTTCAAGCTCACCTGATAGCCGCCTTTGCTTCCATGAAATTGCCCAACTTATGTCTGCG
>JBDKTH010001006.1:0-3898 GCA_039680305.1 Thermoguttaceae bacterium
CTGGCCAGCAGCCTTCCCGACCGCTTGCGCGAGAGCCTCCGTTCGGCGAGCGAGGCGATCAGCATCCACCTGCCGCCGACCAATCGGATGGACGGACAGAGGCCGGTCTACGAGCAACTCCTCTCCGCCATCTCCGAGCGCCGCTGCGTTCGGATCGCCTACGCGAGCTTCAGCGAGGAGAGCGAGATCTGCACCCGGCTGCAGCCTTACCGGCTGTTGTTCAGTCGGCGGAGTTGGTATGTGATTGGCCGGTCGTCGCTCCATCGCGACACGCGGACCTTCAACGTCGGCCGTGTCCGCCACCTGGAACTCTTGGACGAGCGGTATCAGATTCCCCAGGGGTTTAGCGTTGAGCGATACCTGCGCAATGCCTGGCATCTGATCCCCGAAAAGGGGCCCGACCAGGAAGTGGTAATCCGCTTCGGCCGCCTAGTGGCCAAGAACGTGGCCGAGGTGGCTTGGCACAAGACGCAACGGCTCCAGTTCAATGACGACGGCACGCTCGACTATCGTGTAATCGTCTCCGGGCTCGGCGAGATTTCATGGTGGATTCTTGGCTACGGCGACCAGGCGGAGGTCCTTCGCCCACCCGAACTGCGACGCATCGTTGCGGCCCACGCCCAACGGCTCGTCAAACGCTACGGCGATTGCCAGACGTAGGGGGGAGGGCGTGGGGATGTGAGCGGTTGACGACAGCGGTTCGCAGCAGACAATCCCCCCGCGTCCCGCGTCCCGCGTCCCGCGTCCCACGCCCCACGCCACCCGGCTCATTTTGCCCTTTGGCAATCACAATAGGGGGGTACAATTTACAGACTGGGCCACGCTGGCCACACTACGGTCTTCTGACGACACCCCGATTCTTCCTTGCGACATCCATGTTCATCTCTATTGAGGGCGGCGACGGCACGGGCAAGAGTACACAGATCCGGCTCCTTTGCGAGTGGCTCCGTGAAGGGGGCCGCGACGTGGTGCTGTGTCGCGATCCGGGCACGACCCGGCTGGGCGAAGCGGTGCGTGAGTTGTTGCTGCACCGGAACGACTTGAGCATGGGGCGGCGGAGCGAGATGCTGCTCTACATGGCCGCTCGGGCGCAGATGACGGAGGAGGTGATCCGCCCGGCTCTCGAGCAGGGGAAAACCATCGTGTCGGATCGATACCTGCTTTCGAATGTGGTCTATCAGGGCCATGCCGGGGGCTTGCCGATTGCGACCCTCTGGGAAGTCGGCCAAGTGGCCACCGGCGGACTGCTGCCCGACCTGACCCTGGTGCTGGACGTTCCGCTGGAGGTCGCCGCCGCCCGCATGCAGCGCCCCTTGGATCGGATGGAACAGCAAGGCGACGCCTTTCACGCCCGGGTGCGGCAAGGCTTCTTGGACGAGGCCGCCCAGCATCCCGACCAGATCGTTGTTATCGACGCCACCCGATCGATGGACCAGGTTGCGGCGGAGATACGGACCGTCGTGGAGCGGACGGCGAAGAAATGCAGAATGATGAATGATGAATGATGAAACAAGTCTGAAATACGAAGCACGAAGGAAAGGGCATCAGCACATGGCCTGCCACCTTCGGATTTGCGGGTTCGTCATTCACTCGCCACTTGTACTTTCGTCCTTAGTCCTTAGTCCTTAGTCCTTTTCCCTAACCCCCCCTCAACTCTCATGTCTTGGCAGGGTATTCACGGACACGATAGCGTTGTCGAGCAATTCCGCCGGGCGCTCAATCGCGGCCGGTTGGCGAGCACGTTCTTGTTCGTTGGACCGGAGGGGATCGGGAAACGGACGTTCGCGTTGAAACTGGCCCAGTCGCTGCTGTGTCAGACGCGGCCTGAAGAGGCCTTGGATCCGTGCGGTGGCTGTCCGAGCTGTCTCCAAGTGTTGGCAGGAAGCCATCCCGACATCGAGGTGGTCTCGAAGCCCCCAGATAAATCGTACCTCCCCCTGGAGTTCCTGATCGGCGACAAGGAGCACCGGATGCGCGAAGGGCTCTGTCACCGCATTGCCCTGAAGCCGTTCATGGGAGGACGACGGATCGCGATGATCGACGACGCCGACTACCTGAACGCCGAAGGGGCCAACTGCCTGTTGAAGACATTGGAAGAGCCGCCGCCCCGTTCGGTCTTGATCCTGATCGGGACGACGCCGGCCAAGCAGTTGCCGACGATCCGCTCGCGGTGCCAGGTGATCCGCTTCCGGCCGCTGTCCGCCGAACGGATCGCCGAGATTCTGACCTCCCAAGGCCTGGCCAAAGACCGCGCGGAGGCCGAGCGCCTGGCCGCCCACAGCGAAGGGAGCGTGCAGCGGGCGCGGCAGCTGGCCGACGAGGAGTTGTGGGGCTTCCGCACGCGGCTGTATCAGCAGTTGGCCACGCCCAAGATCGATGCGGTCGGCCTGGCCCAGTCGCTACAGGAGTTCGTCGACGAGGCCGGCAAAGAGGCCTCAGCCCGGCGTCGGCGCATGCGGCAGATCATCGAGCAGGCCGTCGAGTTCTACCGCCAGCTGCTCCACTCGCTCACCGGCGCCGGCGGCAACGTCGATGCCGAACTCCGTGCGATGGTCAACCGATCCCTGCCCAATTGGCAAGGCCGCAGCGCAGTGGTGGCCGGCTGTCTGGACCGCTCCCTGGAAGCCCTCGAACAGGTCGACCGCAACGCCAACCCGGCTACGTTGCTGGAGTGCTGGCTGCATGACCTGGCGAAGACGGCGAGCGGGCGGCGGTAGGAATGGAAAGGGGAAAGGGGAAAGCGGAGAGCCGAAAGCGGAAAGCGGAAGGGGAACGTCGCCAAGAAAAAAGCCGGACCGATAAGGCCCGGCTCTGATACACTCCTCCGCTTTCCGCTTTCCGCTCTCGGCTTACCGGCCCGCTCAGCCGGCGTCGCTCTGGACGTCGGCCCCGAGGCCGCAGATCTGCTCACGGAGACGCTCGAACTCTTCGTGGCTGCTGAACTGGATCACCAGCTTGCCACGGCCTTTGGCGTTGTGGGTGATCTTCACCTTGGAGCCGAGCGCGGCGCGGAACTCCTGTTCAAGGGCGGCCAGCTGGCCGCTCTGCTTGCGTTTCGGCTTGCTGACGGAGCCGTCACGCCCGACCACGGCCAGAGGCTCGGCGTCGGCCTGGGTGATCGAGTCCTGCACGAGGCTTTCCGTGTCGCGCACACTCAGGCCTTCCTGCTGGATGCGGTTGCAGAAGGCGACCTGTTCGCGTTCGTCGCCCAAGGGCAACAAGGCCCGGGCGTGGCCCTGGGTGATCTTCGACTGACGCACGGCGTTCTGGACCGGCTCGGGCAGTTCCAGGAGCCGGATCAGGTTGGCGATCGTCGAACGGTCGAGTTTCAGCCGGGAGGCCAGTTCCTCCTGGGTGCCGCCGTACTGTTCCAGGTAGCGGTGGAACGCCGCCGCCTTTTCCAGCGGGTTCAGGTCCTTGCGCTGCATGTTCTCGACGATCGCCAACTCGGCCATCTCGCGGTCGTCGGCCTCGACCACCTGCGCCGGCACGTCGGTCCAGCCGGCCTTGGTCGCCGCACGCAGACGCCGCTCGCCGGCGATCAACTGGTAACGCTCGCCCACACGTCGGACCACGACCGGCTGCAGGAGCCCATGGGCTTGGAGGCTTTCGCAGAGCGATTGGAGCTCGGCCTGGTCGAACTCCTGCCGGGGCTGGAACGGGTTGCTGTCGATCCGCTTGACGTCGATGCGCAAGGGGCCCGGCTCGCCGAGGGCAGCGGCTGGCTCGGCCGCCGCCGGGGCGTCGGTCGGGAGTTGAACCTCGTCGGCCAGTTGCGAGGATGATTCGTAGGGATTGCCCGTCTCGGCGCCATAGGGAGATTCGCCTCGGGCGGCTGAAGAGAATGGAATGGATGAGGGGGCTTGGCGGGGTGATTCGTCTTTTCCAGAGACACGGC
>JBDKTH010000185.1:0-3489 GCA_039680305.1 Thermoguttaceae bacterium
CATCTGTACGGCAAGCGGCCGAACTGCATAAGCTATGCTACGATATGGGGTTTGTCTTCCGCGTTCCATTCAACTTGGGAAGCGGAACCGACGTCCCGATCCCATTCACGCACGCGCATTTGCTGGAATGGAAGCCTCAACGGACCTGTCGCCACCATGATCCATGTTCAGGGACTGACGAAGCACTACGAGGACCTGCGACGGGGCAAGTTCGTGGCGCTGGGGGGCATCAGTTTTCATGCAACGCCGGGCCAGATCTTCGGCCTGTTGGGGCCCAACGGCGCCGGCAAAACCACAGCCCTGCGGATCCTCAGCACGGTGCTCACGCCGACCCTGGGCACGGCCACGGTCAACGGCTATGACGTGGTGACCCAGCCTTCGCTGGTTCGCCGCCAGATCGGCTTCGTGTCGACCAATACGGCCGTCTACGATCGCATGACCGGCTGGGAAATGGTCGAGTATTTCGGCCGCTTGCACGGCATTCCCGAGGAACCACTCCGCCAACGCATGGAAAACTTGTTCGGCCGGCTGAAAATGGACGATCTGCGCGATCTGTTGGGCGCGAAGATGTCGACCGGCATGAAGCAGAAGGTTTCGATCGCCCGGGCGTTGGTCCACGATCCGCCGGTGTTGGTCTTTGACGAGGCCACTGCGGGGCTCGATGTCCTGGTCGCCCGAGCGCTTCTGAGCACGGTGGCCGAACTGCGCGAGCACGGCAAGTGCGTCGTCTTCTCGACCCACATCATGCGTGAGGTCGAGAAGCTTTGCGACCGCATCGCCATCATGCACCGGGGGCACATCCTCGCGGAAGGATCCCTGGAAGAGTTGCGTGACCAGCACCACGAGCGGGATCTGGAAGAGTTGTTCTTCCAACTGATCTCGCATCACGACGAGACGCATCCGGCCTCCAGGCAAGGACGCACGGCATGAACTGGACGAACGTCAGACTGATCCTTTCCCGCGAGATTCGCGATCAGTTGCGCGATCGCCGCACGCTGTTCATGATCGCCGTGCTGCCGATGCTGCTCTATCCGTTGTTGGGGATGAGCTTTTTCCAGCTTGCCCAGTTCATGCAGGAGCGGTCGACGACGGTCCGCGTAGTGGGGGCGTCGAATCTGCCTGAGCAGCCACCACTGATCGAGAACAACCGCTTCGCCAGCCAATACTTTGCCGATCCGACCCAGGCCCGGCTGCTGGAGCTCGATTTTGTCCGCAGCGACCCACGAAATGACGAGGCGGAGGACCGCCAACTGCGCGAGGCCGCCCGGCTCGACGTGCAGGCCGGCAAGTACGACGTGGCCGTCTACTTTCCCCCTAATTTCGCCCGACGACTGGAACTCTTCCGCCAGGCGATTCGCGAGCGGCGGCCAGATGGCGAGCCACGCGAGGGGAACGACGTCCTCGCGATGGAAGAGGAGCTAAAACTGCCGCTGCCCCGGACGGAGATTTTCTACTCGACGGCCAGCGAAAAGTCACAGATCGCCTTCGCCCGGTTGAATGACGTCTTGAGGCGATGGACGGAGGACGTGGGACGGACGAACCTGAAGGCCAGTGGGATGCCGGTTTCCGTGGCTCGGCCGTTCGACCTGGCTCCCGCCGACGTGGCCGAGCAGTCGGGCCTTCGCGGGGCCGCGTTGTGGGCCAAAGTGCTCCCAGTCCTGTTGCTGCTCTGGGCAATGACTGGGGCCTTTTATCCGGCTGTGGATCTCTGTGCCGGCGAAAAAGAACGCGGCACGCTGGAAACACTCCTCTGCAGTCCGGCCGAACGGAGCGAAATCGTCATCGGCAAGCTGGTGACGGTGATGGTGTTCAGTGCCGTGACGGCCGTGTTGAACCTGATCAGCATGGGGATTACCGGCTCCTTGGTGATGGGACAGTTGGCGCAGTTCGGGCCGCCGCCGGCCCTGGCCGCTGTCTGGCTCCTGTTGGCCTTGCTGCCGGTCGCAGCCCTGTTCAGCGCCCTGTGCTTGGCCCTTTCCGCCTTTGCCCGCAGTACCAAGGAAGGGCAGTATTACCTGATGCCGCTCTTGCTGGTCACCATGCCGCTGGTCGTCCTGCCGATGGCACCCGGCGTGGAACTGAACCTGGGCAACAGCCTGATCCCCGTCACCGGCATGGTATTGCTCTTGCGGGCCCTTTTGGAGGGGAACTATTGGCAAGCCGTGCAGTTCCTCCCGCCTGTGCTTGCCGTCACCCTCGGGGCGTGCCTGCTGTCGATCCGTTGGGCCGTCGAGCAGTTCAACTCGGAATCGGTTCTGTTCCGGGAGAGCGAACGGATTGATGTGAGCCTCTGGCTGCGACATCTGATGCAAGATCGCCACCCGACACCAACCGTGGCCGGCGCGTTTTTCTGCGGCGTGCTGATCCTGCTGATCCGCTTTTTCATGAACTTCGCCCTGCCCCAGCCGGCTGGGTTCCGTGGGTTTGCCCTCCTGGCCGTGGCCACCCAGTTGGCCGTGATCCTCACCCCGGCCCTGTTGATGACGGTCATGCTGACCAGCAGCCCGCGGCAGACGCTCCTGCTTCGTTGGCCGGCATGGCGGGCACTGCCGACAGCCGTCGCCTTGGCGGTCGTCCTGCACCCCATCGCCCGCATGTTGCAGGCTGCCGTGATGTACCTGTACCCGGTGAGCGATGAGGTCAAGCAGGCCCTTGGCGGATTGGATGGACTGTTTCGCGATCCGCCCTTCTGGCAAGTCGTCTTAGTGATCGCCGTGGCGCCCGCGATCTGCGAGGAACTGGCCTTCCGCGGCTTCATCCTCTCCGGGTTCCGTCACCTGGGACACAAGTGGCGGGCGATCTTCTACAGCGCCCTGTTCTTCGGCATCAGTCATACGCTCCTCCAGCAGTCGATCATCGCCACGATCGTTGGCGTGGTGATCGCCTACCTGGCCGTCCAGAGCGGAAGCATCCTGCCCGGAATGCTGTTCCACCTGGTTCACAACTCGCTCCAGGTGGCGATGACCCGCGTGACTCCCGAGACGCTCAAGCAATGGCTCGATCGCTGGCCCGGTCTTTCCTACCTGTTCACTGTCGGCCCTGAAGGCGACCTCACGTTCTCCTGGCTGGTCGTCACGCTGTGCGCCGTCGCATCGATGCTGCTCCTCTGGCAATTCCATCGCCTGCGATACGCCAAGACGGAAGAGGAGGAACGCCAAGACGCGATTGCCCGGGCGGCACAGATCGAAGAAGAGGAAACAACAGAGGAGGAAGGACTAAGGACTAAGGACTAAGGACGAAGGACGAAGGGACTATCTCAAAACGTCAACGGCATCGATTTCCTCTTCCTTCGGGAGAGGGTTAGGGTGAACCAACGGCCGTTTCTCTTCTTCTAGCTGGGGGCATGATCCTGCAAACCGCCTCCGCAGCCGCCCGGCACTCCGCGGATCTCCCCCAGGTTTAGGGAGAGAATTGTGGAAAGCCTCACGTGTTGTGATGCAAATTTTGCGTCGCGGTGCACATTCGTAAGTGACTGCTATCCCGATAGTT
>JBDKTH010000705.1:0-1980 GCA_039680305.1 Thermoguttaceae bacterium
ACTACGGCTACAACGATTTCGTGATGGGATTGAACTCCTGGGTCGGCCGGAATGCGGGGATTCGCACCTCGCAGGGGAATGACGCCGTGCTGCTCGGCTCCACGCCGAACACGGAAGAGAACCAACCAGGGCTGACGAGCAATCCGTTCGAACAAGATAGGAGCATTCCTGGCATGGCCGTCGGGAAAAGCCTGATCACATGCACGGGGGCCGGCGATGACGATGTCTCGCTCAACAACACCTCGGCGCCCCGCGTCGGCGCGTTCCTCGGCACGGGCAACGACAATCTGTCGTTCTCCTATGCGTGGATCTGGTGGCTCCGAGCCGATGGCGATTCCGACAACGACACGATCTCCGCACGCCCAACCAACGGCGTCAACGTGTTGAAACGCGAGATCTGGAACTTCGAGACGCAACTGGTCTGAGGCGATGAACCATAAGAAACCCCTTTTGTCATCGGCCAAGTGCCTACGCGACACATAAGTGTCCTAAGTGCCCCGAGCAAGAAACGCGGGAGCGGCGAAAAACCATGGCCCGTAACGTCCTCGCGAGCAAGCGCCGCGAGCTTTGCTTCTGCGACCAAAGCGGCGTTGGCGTCCTAAGTCTCGTGCTGAACATTGCTTGAGCGTCGCCCACCAGGCGCCGTCCGAGGGCCGAGAAGGAGTGATCCGGCGGCGAAGGCCGATGGAGTTCTGTGATACTCCTGCGATCACTTTCTTGCATCCTCGCGCACGAGGCTTTCCGCTGCCTACCCCGCGAGCCTTCCCCTACCCATATAATGGGGCCGCTGACATTCCCCCCTCTCTGGCGCAGCCTCCTCGACAGGGACGTCCGACCGCAGCGGCGCGGTGATCCGGCGGTCAGCCGTGGACAACCCTGACGAAGGAGGTCCCAGCAATGAGCGAGGCGATCGATGGGATATTGCTTACTGACAGGATCCACCGGTTTGGTTGGCCGTTATCTGCTGCGGGACCTGCTCGGGGCCGGGGTGCCGATGGCCGTGGTCACGCGGCCGGAGAAGCTCCTTAGCGCCCAAGAGCGGATCGAAGCCGTCATGAGCCACTGGGAGGGCAAGCAGGGGCACACGCTCCCCCGCCCAGTCGTCCTGGAAGGCGACCTCTGCCAGCCGGACCTCGGCCTGGACGCCTCGCAACGCCGCTGGGTTGCCCGAAACTGCGACACGCTGCTCAACAGTGCCGCGAGCATGGCCTTTCGCCCCGACGATCACGGCGAACCCTGGCGGACCAACGTGGAGGGGATGGGCCATCTGGTGGAGTTCTGCCGCCAGACCGGGATCCGCAAGTTCCACCAGATCTCCACCGCCTACATTTGCGGCCTGCGCACCGGCCGGATCCTGGAAACGGAGCTCGACGAAGGCCAGCAGATGGGCAATGTCTACGAGGACAGCAAGATCAAGGCCGAACGGCTCGTGCGCGCGGCCGATTGTCTCGACGTGCTGACGGTCTACCGGCCGGCCAGCATCGTCGGCGATTCGCAGACCGGCTACAGCACGAACTATCACGGCTTCTACCTGCCGCTGCAACTGGCCTACTCCTTCTGCAGCCGGATTCCGCCCAAGCAGATGAACGAGAAGTTCCTCACGCTCTTGGGCCTCAGCGGCGACGAGGGGAAGAACTTCATCCCGGTCGACTGGCTCACGGCGGCGATCTCGCATATCTTTCTCCATCCGGAGCACCACGGCCAGACCTATCACCTCACGTCGCCCGAGCCGGTCACCGTGCGATTGTTCCAGCGGGTCGTGCAGGAGGCGATCGAGCGGTACTCCAAGCGGGCCACCGCGACCGAGGTTCACCCCAAGGAGTTGGCGATCTTCGAAAAGCTCTTTTACGAGCAGATTACGATCTACCGCTCGCACTGGCGGGACGATCCGCCCTTCGACCGCACGAACACCGTGCGCGTCCTGGGGCACCTCCCCTGCCCGGAGAGGGACTCCGACCTGCTGATGCGCGTGGCGAGGTA
>JBDKTH010000810.1:0-3777 GCA_039680305.1 Thermoguttaceae bacterium
AGCCGTGGCGGGCGTGTGGGGGCCAGGGCACGCCGGGCGCCGCCCTACCTCACTCTAACTACGGCCGGGCGCGTTTGGCCGGGGCGGACGCGGGACCTTTCGGCGAGGCGAACTGGATCGGTTCGTCGGAAATCGTCACGTCCTGGCCGCGAAGATGCGTGTTGAAGAAAGCGGTCACGCGTTCGAGCACTTCCGGTCCGCCGATTCCATGGCCGCCCCCTTCGATCTTCACGAAGGTCGCCTCGACCCCGGCCTTCTGGAGTGCCTCGTAGAGGATTTCCGCCTGACGGATGGAAACCGTTCGATCGTCGGTGCCGTGGACGATCAAGAACGGCGGGGCATCCTTGGAGACGTAAGTGACGGGCGAAGCGGCCTTGGCCTCCGCTCGCTTCTCCGCCAGCGGTCCACCGAGAAGCTTTACCACCGGGGCCGCCTGCGGGACGTCTGGGATCACGGTGAGGTCGGAGGGGCCGCAGAAGTCGACCACGCAAGTGACGCGGCTCGACTGGCCCGGCGAGCCGCAGTCGCCTTCCAGTTCCTTCACGTCGCCCGAGGTGCCCAGCAGGCTCACCAGGTGACCGCCGGCCGAGCCGCCCCAGACGCCGATCTTGTCCGGGTCGAGGTTGTACTTCTTTGCATTGGCCCGCAGCCAGCGGATCGCCGCTTTGCAGTCGTAGATCTGGGCCGGCCAGGTCGCCTCCCCGGAGAGCCGGTAGCCGATCGACGCGCAGACGTAATTCCCCTCGACAGCAAACAGGGCCAGGCGGGGAATGCCACTAGCCTTGTCGCCGCTTTGCCAGCCACCGCCATGGATAAAGACGATCACCGGCAGCGGCTTGTCGCTGGTCTGCTTGGGGCGGGCCAGGTCGAGTTTCAACGCCCGCTGACCGGCGTGGCCGTACTCCACGTCGCGCTCCAGGATCACCTTTTCGGCGAGGGCGGCGAGTAGACCAGGCCGAGGCGGCTGTCCCTCACGCGACTGACGATTCGGGTCGCGGCCGTCGAGTTGGGCCAGCATCTGCAAGACCCGTTCGCGCACGCCGGGCGGCAACGCGAGCTTGCCGCTTTGGATGTCTTTCGTGAGCGTGTCCAGTTCTGCGGCACTTAGCCGTTCGTCGTTGTCCTTGTCGTATCGCTGCAAGACCATCTTGATGATCGGATGGTTCTTCCCGTTCGCCCGTTTCCCTTCCGGGGCTTGCCCCCACGCCGAAGCGGCGACCGCTAAGACCAAGGCCGGAACGACCGACAGGAGCACACGCGAGCGGATAGCCATGGGGGATCTCCTTGGAAGAGGGTCAGCGACGTGCATTCTAAAGATCCAACCCGGCGCACGCAAAGAAGTTTCGCTGAGAAGACGTTGGGTGGCATGCCGACATGGCCCGGCTCGGAGGCCCGTTCACCGACCACCAACCACTACTTCTTCCCTTCGCGGCGGGCCCGCTCGAGGTACTTTTCGAGGATCAGCGGGACCTGATCGGGGGTCACTTGGGCATGGACCTCGTTGTCGACCATGATCACCGGGGCCAAGCCGCAGGTGCCCAGGCAGCGGGCGCCTTCGAGGGTGAACATCCCGTCGGTGCTCGTTTCGCCGAAGCGGATCCCCAGTTCCGACATCAACTTTTCGGCCACCCGATCGGCCCCCTTCACGTAGCAGGCCGTGCCCAGGCAGACGTTGATCAGGTAGCGGCCGCGGGGCTGGAGGCGGAAGTAGTGGTAGAAGCTGGCCACGCCGGCAACCTTGGCCGACGGGACCTGCATCAGTTGGGCCACGGAGTCCAGTTGGGCCTGGCCGAGGTAGCCACACTTGGCCTGGACCTTGTGCAACACGGCGATCAGTTGACTCTCGGGCTCGGTGCCCTGGCGGCACTGGTCGATGAAGGCGACGATATCCTCGCCCAGGATCACCTGGGCCGCCTTTTGGACATGTTCCCAATTGTCGGTGCACGCGCTCATCGAATCCCTCGCGGTAGTCTGGCCTGGTAATGGGTGTGCAGCAGCTCGTGGGCCTTTTCCGAACCCGGCCCGCCGAGGAACGAGTCGTAGAGTTCCTCGATCGCCGGGTTCTCGTACGACTTGCGCAACGTCTTGCCGCTATCGATCGTGTACAGGGCGCTGGCCCGCTTGCGGAGCAGTTCGGGATCGAGCACCTTGACCCCTTCGGGCGGATAGGGCTGGCCGCCGCCACCCACGCAGCCGCCGGGGCAGGCCATCACCTCGATCACGTGGAACTGTTCCTTCCCCTCGATGATCTTGTCCAAGAGGATCTTGGCGTTGGTCAGGCCGTTGGCCACGCCCACGTGGATCACCTGCTCGCCGATGGCCACGTAGGTTTCACGCAAACCCTCGACCGCGCGGACCTCGGTAAACTCCAGCCGGTCGGCCGGCTTGCCGGTGACCAGTTCGCTGGCCGCGCGCAACGTGGCTTCCATCACGCCGCCGGTGCAGCCGAAGATGTCGCCCGCCCCGCTGGCCACGCCCAGCGGCGAATCGAACTCGCCGTCGGAAAGCGTGGTGAAGTTGATCCCATAGCACTTGATCATCCAGATCAACTCGCGCGTGGTGAGCACGGCGTCGGTGTAGGGCTCGCCGTTGGGGGCGAAGTGGTCCGGCCGGCGCGACTCGAACTTCTTGGCCACGCACGGCATCACGGCCACCACGTAGACGTCCTTCGGGTCGATCCCCTTCTTCTCGGCGTAGTAGGTCTTCACCAGCGTCGAGAGCATGCTCATCGGCGACTTGCAGGTCGAGGCGTGGGCGATCAGCCCGGGATAGAACTTCTCCATGAAGCTCACCCAGCCCGGCGAGCAGGAGGTGATCATCGGCAGCGGACCTTCCTTGAGCCGGGTGAGGAACTCGTGGGCTTCCTCGACGATCGTCAGGTCGGCCGCATAGTCGGTGTCGAAGACGGCGTCGAAGCCGAGCACGCGCAGGGCCGTGATCATCTTCCCCGTGGCCGGCGTGCCCGGCTCCAGGCCGAACCCTTCGCCGATCGCCGCGCGGATCGAGGGGGCCGTCTGCACGACGACGTGCTTCTTCGGATCGGCCAGCGCCGCCCAGACGTCCTCGGTGCTCCGCTTCTCGAGGAAGGCGGCCGTGGGGCAGACGTTGATGCACTGCCCGCACTGGATGCACACCGACTCGTCCATCTTGGTCAGGTGCGCCGGGCCGACGACCGTGTGGAAGCCGCGCCCGTGCTGGCTCAGGTTGTCGACTCCCTGGATCTCGCTGCACACGCGCACGCAGCGTCCGCAGAGGATGCACTTCTCTGCGTTACGCACGACGGAGTGGCTTGAGTCGTCGATGGGGAATTCCTTGCGCTCGCCCTCAAAGAGCCGTTCACGCACGCCCATCGAATAGGCCAGGTTCTGAAGCTCGCAGTTGCCGTCGCGCTCGCAGGTCTGGCAATCCTTGGGATGATTGTCCAACAACAACTCGATGATGTCCCGCCGGGCCTGGCGGATCTCGGGCGAGTTGGTCTGGACTTCCATCCCCTCCCACACGGCCACGCTGCACGAGGCCATGTAGAAGCCCATCCCCTTCACGTCCACGATGCACACGCGGCACGAGCCGGCTAGGCTCAGGTCGGGGTGGTAGCAGAGCCGGGGGATGTGAATCCCCAACTGCTCGGCCGCCTCCATGATCGTGGTCCCCTCGGGGACGCTGATCGGGTTGTCGTCGATGGTGAGGTGGATGGGTTTCTTGGGCATGTTGTTTTGGCCGACGTGCCGTCGGCGGCTAAATACATATTCGCCGACGTGCCGTCGGCGGCTAAACGAT
>JBDKTH010001122.1:0-2019 GCA_039680305.1 Thermoguttaceae bacterium
TATAATTCAGGACTTAATCGACTCACCCCCTCCCAGGGCATGCATGGCATCCCAGCGTGCCATGGGGGCGGCCTGCTTCCAACACCTAGACTCGCGAAATCACGGATCGATGTCTGCTCCAAACCACACCCTCGACACCGCTACGGCCCTCGCCCAACTTCAAAATGCCACCGCTGCGGGAAAAATCACCCCAATGGCGGTCGAGAACATCCGCGTCTGGCTGACCGAGCCACGGTATGCGGAATATGCTCCCCAGGTACTCCGGCTGGTCGAGGCTGAAAAGTGGCAAGAACTGGACGACGCCTTCTGGACGGTGATCCCCTTCGGCACCGGCGGGCGCCGGGGCAAAATGTACCCGGTCGGCACCAACACGATCAACGACCGCACGATTGGCGAGAGTGCCCAGGGGCTGGCCGACTATGTCAAAGAACACGTGACCGACCGGCCATTGGCCTGTGCCATCGCCTACGACACCCGGCACCGGTCCCGGCATTTCGCCGAACTCTGCAGCGAGATCATGGCCGCGGCCGGGTTCAAGGTGTTTTTCCTCGACGGCTACCGGAGCACGCCGGAACTGTCGTTTGCCGTGCGCTACAAGAACTGCTCCTGTGGGATCATGGTCACCGCCAGCCATAACCCGCCCAGCGACAACGCCGTGAAGGCCTACTGGTCGACGGGCGGACAGTTGCTGCCGCCGCACGACAAGGGGGTCATCGACCGGGTGATGAGCGTGGTCGACATCCACCGGCTCCCGTTTGACGAGGGGATGGCCTCAGGCCAGATCGTCTACTGCCAGGAGGAAGTCGACCGGGCCTTTCTGGCGGCCGTGGAAAGCCAGAGTCGCACCGGGCCGCGGGATTTGCGGATCATCTACTCGCCCCTGCATGGCGTGGGGGCCTCGGCCGTATGCCCGGCCTTGGAGCGAGCCGGCTTCGACGACGTGGAGGTGTTTGGGCCCCATGCCACGCCCGACGGCGACTTCCCCAACGTCCCCCAGCACGTCTCCAACCCCGAGAATCCCGACGTCTTCACCTCGATCATCGAGCGTGCTAAGCAGATCGGCGCCGACTTGATCCTGGCCACTGATCCGGACTGCGACCGCGTGGGCTGCGCCGTGCCGAAAACGCTCAAGGGAGACGCTCCCTGGGTAACGCTCACCGGCAACCAGATCGGTGCCCTGCTGGCCGACTACTTGTTGGAGACGGGCAAGACCGCGCGAACGCTGACCGCGCAGCACTACCTCGTCAAGACGCTGGTGACCACGGAATTGATCCGCCGCATCGGTGATGCCTACGGTGTGCGGACGATCGGCGACCTGCTGGTCGGGTTCAAGTGGATCGGCGGGGTGATCGACGAGAACGATCCGGAACAGTTCGTCCTGGGAGCCGAGGAATCCTACGGTTTCCTGGTTGGGCACCATGCCCGGGACAAGGATGCGGCCGTCTCCTCCATGCTCCTGGCCGAACTGGCCGCCCGGGCCAAGGCCCGCGGCCAGACGCTCGCCGAAAAGCTCGACGAGTTGTTCCTCCGCTACGGCTGCCATGCGGAGAAGACCATCTCGGTGACCATGCCCGGTGCCGAAGGGATGGACCGGATGATGGCCCTGATGACGCAATTCCGCGAAAATCCGCCCGCCGCGCTGGGCGGTCTGAAGATCGCTCGCCGCCGTGACTACTTCAGCAACACGCTGATCACGGCCGACAATCGCCGATCGCCGCTTCCCGGTCCGACGGGCGACCTGGTTATGCTCGATTTGGAGGCGGAGGGGAACTACGTGGCCGTGCGTCCCTCGGGCACGGAGCCGAAGGTGAAGTTCTACATGTTCACCTTTGATCCGCCTGCCGTGATCGCCGACCTGGACGCCACGAAGACCGCGTTGGCCAACCGTCTGAAGGCCATGGAAAAGGACCTTCGGGCGTTTGCCGGCGTGTAGATGGCGAGGCGTAGCGAGCCGTAGGGCGGTGCCGAGCTTGCGAGGCCCGCCATGGAATCGCTCCGGGCAGTGGCGGGCCTCGCAAG
>JBDKTH010000257.1:0-11229 GCA_039680305.1 Thermoguttaceae bacterium
CAAATCGCCGGCCGGTTCGACGAGGGGCCCGGCGATTGGGGCTCGCGGCGTTTGCCGGTTCGCATCGCCGCCTATGCCCGCCCCAGACCGCCTCACTCTGAGAAGGAGACGAAGATGGAAGCCGATCAGCCGGAACTACCGCAGGCGGCCTCGAATCCTCCCGCCCTGAGCAAACAGCAGGAGGACGTGGTCTTCCAGGCCGCCGGCCGGCGCGTGGCAGCCGCGGTCTGCTCCCAGCCGGCCGAGCGACTCGACGACGTCCTGGCCGACGTCGCGGAACGCCCCGTGCTGGGCGTTTTCGTGAGTCTCAAGCGGGCCGGTCAGCTTCGCTCCTGCTGCGGCTTCCTCGGCCAGTCGGTGCCGCTCTACCAGGCCTTGGACCACGCCGCCGTGCGCGCCGCCAAGGACGATCCCCGCTTCCCGCCAATCGGGCCGGGCGAACTCGACCAACTCGAGATGGAAGTCTGGCTCCTCTGGGGCCAATCGCCAATCGCGGCCAAGGGCGAAGAGCGCGTCAGCGTCGTCGAGATCGGCAAGCACGGCTTGCAGATCCAACGCGGCATGGCGCGAGGCCTCTTGCTGCCCGGCGTGGCCGTGGAACACAAGCTCGACGCCCGGGCGTTTCTCGAACAGGTCTGCCGCAAGGCGGGCCTGCCGCGCGATGCCTGGCTGCACGACGACACGCAGCTCTGGACCTTCGAAGGCTATGCCATCCAGGGACCACTGCAACCTTGCCTGCTCCCAATCGAATCGGAGGCGGTTTCCGGCGGGCCGACCCATGCCGACCTGACCATGTTGGCCGATTTCTGCCGGGAAAACCTCACGGCCCTGGCGATCGGCGCCACCCCAAGCTTCTATCTGGCCGGCGCCTACGATGGCAATGTCAACGGCCTGGTCCTCAGCGTGCACCTGCCAGGCGCGACCAGCACGATCGAATCGAGTCATGTCTCGCTGCACACCGAGATGCCCCTCCAGTCGACCCTGCTCGATCTGGTTCGGGCGGCGGCGGGCGTCCTGCAGTCGAACCGGATCAACACGCAGACCTTGCAGAGCGTAAGGGTGGGCCTGAGCGTCCTCTGGGCTCCCTCGCTGCACGGCACGCTAGCCAAGTCGGAACTGGCCCAGCTCGATCCGCGTCACCGGGCAGTGCTCGTGGCCGATCATTCCAAGTGGGCCATGGCCTACGATCCCCAGAAGAAACCCGAAGAGCTTCTCGCGGAAGCCCTGCGCTCGATGCGCCTGCCCGAGGGGGCCTCGGGCACGGTGGCCAGCATGACCGTGGTCTCCACCGAGCCGCGGGTCGCCGTGACCAACGTACCCCGCCCGCACCCCGGGGCCGTGGTCCGTCCGGCGGCAGTCGCCGGGCAGTTCTATCCAGGCACTCCGCAGGAACTCCAGAGGACCATCGACGAACTGCTCCCGGCCGAGCGCAAGCCGGAGCCCTGGGCCGGCGCCATGGTGCCGCACGCTGGCTGGACGTACTCCGGCCGCCTGGCGGCAACGGTTTTCAGCCGGCTGCAGTTCCCTTCGCGCACGATCCTCGTCGCACCAAAGCACCGTCGCGAAGGCCCCGACTGGACCGTAGCCCCGCATCGCACCTGGTCATTGCCCGGCGCTACCCTGGAGTCGGATCCCGAACTGGCCCAGCAGTTGGCCCAGGCCATCCGGGGCCTGGAACTGGACGCCACAGCCCACGCGCACGAGCATGCCATCGAAGTCCAGTTGCCACTGATCGCTCGCCTGGCCCCGGCGACGCGCGTGGTGGGGATTGCCCTCCACGGTGGTGACCTGCCCATGCTCGAGCGGTTTGCTGACCAGTTGGCCGGTGTGCTGAGCACACTGCCGGAACGCCCGCTGCTGATCATTTCAACCGACATGAACCACTATGCCAGCGACGCCGAAACCCGGCAGATCGACCGCCTGGCCCTCGACGCAATCGAGGCCCTCGATCCAGCCCGGTTGCTCAAGACGGTCGCGGAGCACCGGATCAGCATGTGCGGCGTGGTGCCAGCCGTGGTGGTGATGGAAACCCTCCGCCGACTCGGGGCGTTGAACCGCTGCGAGCGAGTCGGCTACACGACCAGCGCAGAGGCCTCGGGCGACACGAGCCATTGCGTCGGCTACGCCGGGTTTTTGTTCGGGTAGAGGATTCTTGTCGATTGGCACATGCCGTGCATGAGGACGAACGGCGGAGCATCTTTCTTGATCCAACGTTGAATCCCCTAATCTGAGCGACCGATGAGCGAAGGCTCGCGGAACGAGGGTGGGTGGACTTCGCGCCGAGTGATCCTGGCGACCCTGGTGACGGTGGCTGTGGTCGCCGGATTCTGGGCTCTTTACCATTTCCGCCTGGCTCTGGTGCTCTTCTTCGTCGCCCTGGTGCTGGCGACCAGCCTGCGCCCGTTCATCGAACGATTGCGGCGTCTGGGGACGGCCCGCCCCGTGGCCACGATTGCCGTGCATCTGGCGACCCTCGGCCTGCTGGCGGCCTTCCTGCTGTGGATGGCACCACTGATTGTCCAGCAGGCGACCGCCTTGATCCAAGCCGTTCCTGGCCAATATCAGGAACTGCGGGCCGACCTGCTCGGTTCGTCCAACCGGTTCCTCCACGGCCTGGCCCGGGAGATGCCCGCCGACCTGGGCCAACTGGCGCAAGGCACGCCGACGGATACACCTTTGGTCGGCGTGACCGAGATCTGGCACTACTTGCAGCGGCTCTTCTGGGGACTGTTTCTGGTCCTGGCCGTGGTGCTCTTGAGCGTCTACTGGAGTATCGAGGATGAGCGGATCCTTCGCTCCCTGCTGCTGGCCGTGCCGTTTGAACAGCGGGAGGCGGCCCGCGAACTGATCGGCCGAATCCAGGAGAAGCTGGCGTCGTTTGTGATCGGACAGTCGATCCTCTGCGCCACGGTCGGCCTGATGGCCTTTGTGGCCTACTGGTTCATTGGCCTCCCCTATGTGTTTGCGTTGGCGTTCATCGCCGGGATCTTCGAAGCGATCCCCAACATCGGGCCGATCCTCGGGGCGATCCCGGCGGTCCTCGTGGGGCTCTCGATCAGCCCTACCACGGCCCTCTGGGTGATCGGGGCCAACGTGGCGATCTCGGTAATGGAAAACAATCTCCTCGTGCCCCGGGTGATGGACGAGTCGGTCGGTGTCCATCCGGTCGTCACCTTGCTGGCGATCACCGCCTTGGTGGCAGGCGTGGGGCTCCTGGGCGGCGTCCTGGCGATCCCCTTGGCGGCCGTCATCCAGGTGTTGCTGGATCGATTCGTCTTCGAGGCGACAGCGGCCGTTGCCGCAGGCGAAGAAGGGCGCGACCGGGTGAGCGTGCTGAAATACCAGGCCCAGGAATTGCTGACCGATCTGCGCAGCCAGTGGCGTCAACTGCCCGATACGCCGGAAAGCCCCCTGGCGGATCACGCCGAGCAGACCGTCGAGGGCGTCGTGTTGGAGTTGACCCGGGCTCTCGATTGGACGGCCGAGCAACGGAGGAAGCCGTGAGACACATCGCCTGGACAACCTTCCTGGTGCTGGCCACCCTGACGGTGCTGGCGATCGTCTGGCAGTTCCTGGAAGCCGTGGTAATCTTCCTCCTGGCCCTGACGCTGGCGGTCATCCTCCTGCCTGCCGTGGAAGCCCTGCAGCGCCGAGGCTGGCCGCGGATTGCGGCGGCGGCCGCGGTCTACCTCGCCTGCCTGTTCTTGGGAGCGGCGTTGGCCTTTCCCCTTGGAAGCCTCGGCCTCCAGGAGGTACAACGTGCCATAACCGACTTCGGGGCCGTCTACACGCACATCGACCAGCAGTGGGCCCAGGGAAATGCGTTTCAACAACTCATCGCCGAGCGGCTTCCGCGATTGGAGGACGTGCCCAAGACCCTGGCCGACCTGCCCCGCCCGATGCTGGTCGAACACCTATTTAGCCTCAGCCAGGGACTGCTTGGCCTGTTGGTCAGCGCCGGCGTCATCTTCGTGCTCAGTTTCTACTGGACCGTGGACAGCCAGCGATTCGAACGGCTATGGCTATCGCTCTTGGCGTTGGACGAACGAACCCGGGCTTGGGCCGCGTGGCAGAAGATCGAGACGGAAGTCGGGGCGTACATGCGCAGCGAACTGCTGCAAAGCCTGATCGCCGGAATCGTGCTCGCGCTGATGTTTGGCGCCGTCGGCTTTCCCTACCCGGTCCTGATCGCCGTGATCGCCGCCTTGGCCTGGCTGGTGCCGTGGTTGGGGCCGGCGCTGGCCGTTGCGGCCGTCTGGCTGGCCGTCGCCCTGAACTCCATCGAGGCCACGCCCCTGGCCAACCTGACCCGGGGAATCGTGGGCAGCGGCTTTGTCCTGGGCGTGTTTACCGTGCTGGAACTGTTCGTCGAACCACGATTGGTCCAGCGTCGCAAGTACAGCTCGCTGTTGGTGGTCCTGATCGTGCTGGGGCTGATCGACCTGGTCGGAATTGCCGGGATCATCCTCGGACCGCCGGTCGCCGTGACGGTCCAAATCCTGCTGAATCACTACTTCTGGCAGACGCCGGCGGAGCCGGAAAGCATGCCGTTGGAGGATCTCTCGGTCCTGAAACAACGGATCGCCGAGGTCCGCCAGGATCTCCAGGAAACCGATGAGGCGTGGACCGTGCAGATGGAAAGCATCCTCGACCGGCTCGGTGCCCTGCTGGACGAAGCCCGCGGCTCGTTGCCCGGGGCTCAGCCGCCGGCGACGTCCAGCAGTACCGGCCGATCCTGATGCCTGCATCAGGTTATTGGTCGGCGACCGAATCCGCCGGCGATCAGGCTGATGATGAACAGCACCAGGAAGACGAAGAATAAGATCTTCGCAATGCTCGCCGCGCCCGTCGCAATCCCGCCGAAACCAAAGACCGCCGCGATAATCGCCACGATCAAGAACAAGAGTGCCCAGTATAGCATTACGTCACCTCATCTAGGGTTAAAGCGTCGTGGATCAGGTCAAGCAATCATCCCCTCTTGGCGAACTGGTCGTAGAGAATTGCAATTCGTGTGCCGGACTTATCTGCAGACCGCCGAAGAGAGGGGAAAAACGACACTGCTACTGACGCTTTTTCACGCCTGCCCTCTTCGCGGAACGAATTGGTCTCGACCGGGCGAAAGCGATTGAGCAGGCTCCGACCAACACGGTCACAGGGGGACCAAAATCGGGCTTTTGATCGAGTTCAGAGAGCGGGGCTCGCCAAGAACGGGCGAGCCAGATTGGCCGCCCGTGGCAGAGACCGACGAGACAGAACTGCCGGCAAGCGACCCCAGGCCCGCCACCGCAACCACCCCAGGAGCGATCGGAGAGCGCAACCTTGGCGCGAGGCGGGCTTTCGCCGCTGGCAGTTCTGTCCCAAATCGGCTTTCGGCACTCTCGCTCCCTCGGGGTTCACCCCAATGAAACCCAGGGAGCATCGAGAAGCGTCGCGGCCGGAAAACACCCCAAATCCCGTCCGCGCTATAGTCATCGGAAGTTGCCACAATCGCCCTCTACGGAAATACCGGTCACGTCGCTCGGGTTTCTTCGCTTGATGCAGCTTAACACGCCTGTAACGGCTGTAGCGGCTGCGCAATCAAAATCGGGTGACTGGCCAAAGCGTACCGACAAGGGAAGAGAAGAAACTGCGAGTAACGCAGACGCTCAAGACGAGTTCACCGAGCCGGCACTTCTCGCTCGTTTAGCCGGCGAGCTTGCTTGCCGTGACTGCAGTGGCACACCGCCTACGGTTTCCCAATCGCAAAAAGGTGCTTCTCCGACCGCACGAAGATCTGGCCCCGACTGATCGCCGGGGAGGCGTAGCAGTCCTCGCCGAGGTCGTTGGTCACGACGACGTCGAACGTGGGCCCGGGCCGAAGAATCGTGGTCACGCCCTTGTCGGAGAGAAAGTGGATCAGGCCATCGGCCGAGACGAGCGAAGCACTGTAGTGGGGCCCGACGCGTTCCATCCAATAGCGATCGCCCGTCGAAGCCTCGAAGCAACTGGCGATCCCCTTGTCGGAAACGATCACGAAATACTTGCCGTCAGCACTGACGATCGGCGAGGGAACATAGGAGCAACCTTTTTGGGTGCGCCAGACGATTTGCGAGTCCGTGACCTTCCCTCGTCCCTCCGGCCGGATCGCCAGAATATGGTAGTCCGGAAAGCCGGCGGTCACAAACAGGAGTTTGCCGTTGTCGACCACCGACGCGACGAACTGTTCGGTGGGGCCGTCCATGATCCAGTGCCGCGAGCCGTCGTTCGGGTCGTAACTGGCCACGCACTTGCTGCCCGAAAGGATCATCTGCGTGCGTCCGTCGAACTGGCGAATGATCGGCACGCAATAGCTGCGGGTCTTGTTCTCCCGCGGCGTCTTCCAGACGGTCTTGCCCGTGCCCCGATCCAAGGCGACCAGGTAGGCGTCGCCGTCGTGATCGCCGTTGACAATCACGAGGTTCTTGAACAAGACCACCGAGCTGCAGTAGCCGTGAACGCTCGAAAACTCCCCGGGCCGCACCAGCCACCGCTCCTTGCCAGCGAAGTCGTACGCGGCCACAAGCATCTGACCGCGATCGAAGAACGTCACGTAGACTTGCTCGCCATCGGTGGCGGGCGTGCTCGAAGCGCAGCTGTTCAACTTGTGCTTGCGTTCCAACGGCGTCTCGACCACCACACGCTGCCAGAGCTCGCGCCCCGTCTGCCGATCAAGGCACACGAGGATCCGCTGCTGACGGTCTTCCCGAGCGCTGACGACGAAGATCCGATCGCCCCAGACAATCGGCGAGGCATGGCCCTGGCCCGGGATCTCCGCCTTCCAGGCGATGTTTTCTCCCTTCGGGCCATTCCAGTGCGTGGGGATATTCCTCTCCAGGCTCGTGCCATCGCCGCGCGGCCCACGCCAGCCGGGCCAGTTCTCTGCCTGCACAGGAAGCGTGAGTTGTAGAAGGCAAAGCCCGAGTCCAAGAAGCCGAACAGGATGCATAGGCGTGCTTCGCGGGTTGGAAGGAAGATGGGCGGGAGGGCAGATGATTCCAGGCCAGTTCAACCGGTCCTATCAGACCCTCAGGCCCCCCGCGACGTCAAGAGCCCGCCGAAATCGTTCTCCGGACGGCCCGGAACGCCACGGAGGGCGTCCCCCACAAATTCTGTTCATCAAACCTAATCGGAAGCTGGAAATTGGGCCAGCCATTCTGGTAAGCTCACGTTTGGAGGCATAGAGCCTCATGAGGTTTGATCCTTGACAATTCGACCAGGCACAATGGTTGTCCCAACACCATACGCTCCGCTTCCGAATCGCGGCGCTGGCCAACCTCGTTCACCACGAGAGGGGATTTCATTGGTGCTCAAGAGCCAAGCTTTTGCTACGTAGTTCTGTAGAGTTATGGCATTACGTTCGCCGTAACTTCAGTCGTATCCGCTACTTTGCACTTTTCCACTAATGTCAAGTCTTCGGGCCAAATTAAGAATCGACGCGCACGAAAGACCAAGCGACCTACCTGTGAGGGGATGGCTGTGATCGCGACCGCAACAGAGGGGAGTCACCGTAGGAGCGCGGAGCACCGTTTTTCCAGGAAGCTCGCTTCACACACCATACAGATTAATGAGAAACGCTGACGCGTACGCCTCTTTGGCGAAACGATTCCAATGGGGGGAAGGCAAACCTTGACGCGCGCAAAAGGGCGTAACTATACTAAAGTCTTACTAGGGCCAACCTTCGGGCCAACGGATGTCTTGTCCGATTTTCTCCGTAGTCGAGAACCTGCAATGAATTGCTCGCCCCGCTCCACCGTCTCCGGTATCGGTCTGTCGTTGCTGGCACTAGCGGGCATATTTGCCGCGTCTGCCTGTTTTGCGCAGGCCAAGCAAACCGCCCCGGCTGATGCTCCCGCAGTCGATGCCCCCAAGCCTTCGGTCGCTGCACCATTGCCCACGAATCGCTATCGCCAGTTGGCCCCCGGCGTGATGCAGACCATTGATCCGAAGCCGGAAGTGCAAGAGACCTACAGTCGGCACAATGTGGTCGAGTTGCTGGCGGTGGATCCGAGCTACGATTGGGCCAAGGATGTCAGTTTTCGCCGCGATATCTGGCATCTGGAGTTCAAGTTCAAGCCGGTGCGCATGGTCTCGGTCGACGTGCCGCAAGAGACCGGCGTGATGAAGAAGAAGTTGATTTGGTACATGGTCTACACGGTGACCAATCCCGGCAAAGTCCTGCACCCAGTCCAGGAAGAGAACGGCACCTACAAGGTCGAGACAACTGACAAGCCGCTCCGCTTCGTCCCCGAGTTTCTCTTGGAGAGCACGGAGCTGAACAAGGCCTATCCCGACCGCGTGATCCCGGTGGCCCTCGGACCGATCCGCTCGCGCGAAGATCCGAATCGAATGTTCGACACCTCGGTCGAGATCGCGGCCCGCGAGATCAAGCCCGGCGAGACGGTCTGGGGGGTGGCGATGTGGGAGGAGATCGATCCGCGGATCGTCCGCTTCTCGGTCTACGTCAAAGGGCTGACCAATGCCTACAAATGGAAGGACGAACCGGGGGCCTACAAGACGGGGGATCCCCTCGGCAAAGGCCGTCGGTTGGCCTGCAAGACCCTCAAGCTCAACTTCTGGCGGCCTGGCGATGAGTTCAACCTGCGAGAAGAGGAAATCCGTTACGGGATCCCCGGAGAGGTTGACTACGAGTGGGTTTATCGGTAAAAAGTAGTGTTTCCCCTCCGGCTTTATGCCATCGTTAGGGGGTGGTCGGGCTCCAGCAGCCCGGCCAGCACCACTACCGCGATCGATCAGGCTCTAAGGTTGAGTTTGCGTCTGTTCCGGATGGGCGAGGTGGCCGTACGGCGAACCGTCCCCGACGACAGACCCCTGTTGAGGAGATAGACATGGCTCACAAAAAAGGTCAAGGCTCCAGCCGTAACGGACGCGATTCGAATGCCCAACGCCGTGGCGTGAAGCGTTTCGCCGGTCAGTTCGTCCGCTCGGGGAACATCCTGGTGCGGCAGGTCGGCACGAAGTTCCACCCCGGCCGAGGCGTCGGCATGGGAAGCGACTTCACGATTTTTGCGATAGTGGACGGCTACGTGCAGTTCGACCAGAAAGGTCGTCGCGTCAACGTCGTCACCGCCCTGGCTTAGAACCGACCCTCGACCGCGGCAGCGTCGCAGTTGCCCGGCGGCAGAACCGGTTCCAGGTCACATGCGCCAGTTGGCGTCCGGCACGACACGATTGAGCACCTAAGTGAGGGGATGATCGGTAACGGTCATCCCCGTTTTCGTAGAGTTAGTACTCCGTTTTTCAGGCCGCGGACAACTTCGCATGTTTGTCGACGAAGTCGAAATCCACGTTCAAGCAGGCAATGGGGGAGACGGCTCCGCCAGTTTCCGGCGCGAGAAGTCTGTCCCACGCGGCGGCCCCGATGGCGGCGATGGCGGTGACGGCGGCAGCGTGGTCATGCTGGCCGAAGAGGGCGTCAACAGCCTCGCCCCGCTGACCCATCGCAAGCACTGGAGCGCAGAGAGCGGCGAGCCCGGCGGGAGCGCCCAGTGTCATGGAGCCTCGGGCAAGAGCCTCGTGATCCGCGTTCCGCCCGGCACGATCATCTACGATGCCACGCATGGTTTCGTGATCAAGGACCTGGCCGAGCAGGGCCAACAGGTCGTGGTGGCCCAAGGTGGCAAGGGTGGCAAGGGGAACATCCACTTCAAGACGGCGACCAACCGCGCCCCGCGTCAGACCACCCCCGGCGGCAAGGGCGAGTCGCGCCGGTTGCGGCTGGAACTGAAAGTCATCGCCGACGTGGGCCTGATCGGCAAACCGAACGCCGGCAAAAGCACCCTGTTGAGCCGCCTGACCCGCGCGCGCCCGGAGATCGCTCCCTATCCGTTCACGACGAAGTATCCCAACCTGGGCCGCGTGCAGGTCGGCTACGACCACACGTTCATCGTCGCCGACATCCCCGGCCTGATCGAAGGCGCCCATGCCGGCGCGGGCCTGGGGCACGAGTTCTTGCGTCACATCCAGCGGGCCGGAATCCTCGTCCACCTCGTTGAGCCCGAGCCGATGGACGGCACCGAGCCGGTGGAGAACTATCGCGTCATCCGCCAGGAACTCCAGCAGTTCGACCCCGAGCTGGCCCAGCGGCCGGAGATCGTAGCCGTCACCAAGACCGATCTGCCCAGCGCCCCAGCGGTCCGCGATCGCCTGGCCGCCGAACTGCCGGATCGCGAAGTGCTGTTGATCTCCGCCGTCACCGGCCAAGGCCTCAACGCCCTGATCGGCAAGGTTGCCAAGCAGCTCTGGGGCGAACAAGAAGAGTGGTGAGGAAAGTAATGCAGAATGCAGAATGCAGAATGCAGAATAGCGTGGCGTTGCGGCCCGCTTGCAGTTTCCGCATTCTCCATTCTTCGTTCTGCATTCTGCATTCTGCATTCTGCATTTCTCATTATGTCTTCCCTTGATCCTTTCCCGCTGGTTGCCATCGACATCGGCAATAGCCGTGCGAAGCTCGGGCTGTTTACTGCCGGGCTGGGGAAGATGCTGCCGGAGCCAGAGCGGACGCTGTACGTGGGCGAGGACGTCTCCGAGATGGACCAGATCGGCGACTGGCTGAAGGAGGCGTTTGCGCCTGGGGGGACGTGGTGGATCGGCAGTGTGAACCGGCCGAGCACGACGCGGCTGGTCAACTGGCTGCGAACCCATCGTCCCAACGATCCGGTCACGCTCCTGGCCGCCGGCGACGTGCCGCTCCGCGTCGAACTGCCGCGGCCCGACATGGTCGGCGTCGACCGCCTGCTGGACGTCGTGGCCGCCAACCGTCTGCGCCGGCCGGATCGTCCAGCCGTGGTGGTCGACGTGGGCTCCGCAATCACCGTCGATCTGGTCTCGGCCGACGGCGCATTTCGCGGCGGGGCAATTCTGCCCGGGCTGGCGATGTCGGCTCGGGCGCTGCACACGTTCACCGATCTCTTGCCGTTGGTGGACATGACGGAGTTGGCTTCGCCGCCCCCGCCCTTGGGCACGGCCACCGTCGCAGCGATGCGTTCCGGCCTGTTCTGGGGCACCGTCGGTGCCATCCGGCAACTGGTCGAGCTTCTCGCCCGGGACGCGGGCGGCCAGCCCGACGTGTTCCTGACCGGCGGTGCAGGTCCGGTGGTGGCCGAACTGCTTGGCCCCTCGGCCAAACACGTCCCGCACCTGACGCTGGCCGGGATCGCGCTGAGCGCCGTGGGCAGCCCGCGCTGATCCCCA